>JAYTAR010000393.1:0-7602 GCA_043737455.1 Sphingomonadales bacterium
CACAGGCTCAAACTGCATATTTTAATCTATTTTTATCAATGGATTAATCGAATCCAAAGATTTGGAGCGGGTGAAGGGAATCGAACCCTCGTCGTAAGCTTGGAAGGCTTCTGCTCTACCATTGAGCTACACCCGCGCGCTGGCTTTCGTACCGCAAGGGCGCACGTCGGCGCAAGTGCGGCGGTGCTGCGCGGGCGTTCGGCGACCGCGCAGCGCCGTCGGCGATCAGCGCTTCGAGAACTGGAAGCTGCGACGTGCTTTCGCGCGACCGTACTTCTTGCGCTCGACGGTGCGGCTGTCGCGCGTCAGGAACCCCGCCGCTTTGACCGGCGCCCGCAATTCGGGCTCGAACTTGGTCAGCGCCTGGCTGATCCCATGCTTGACCGCGCCTGCCTGTCCGGACAATCCACCGCCCTTGACCGTCGCGACGACGTCGTAGCTGCCGACACGGTCGGCGACTTCGAACGCCTGGCTGATGACGAGGCGCAGCGTGGGCCGCGCGAAATACGTCTCGCTGTCGCGACCGTTGACGGTGATCTTGCCGCTGCCTGGCTTCAGCCACACGCGCGCGACGGCATCCTTGCGGCGCCCGGTCGCATAGCTGCGGCCCTGCGCATCGATCTCCTTTTCACGGAGTGGCATCGCCGTGACGACGGGTGCGGCAGGCGCGTCTTCGGCGTTGACGACGGTATCGGTCGGCTCGGCCTTGACCGGTGCGGGAGCGGCACCAGTCAGGTCGGCGAGATCGGAAAGCGATTGGCGGTTATCGGACATTATGCGCCCACCTTATTCTTGCGATTGAGCTGAGCGACGTCGAGGACCTTGGGGTCCTGCGCCGTGTGCGGGTGTTCGGCCCCCTTGTAGATGCGCAGCGCGCGCATCTGGTCGCGACCCAGCGGTCCGCGCGGGATCATGCGCTCGACCGCCTTTTCAAGGACACGCTCGGGAAACTTGCCCTCGAGGATCTTCGCAGGCGTCGTTTCCTTGATGCCGCCGGGATGGCCGGTGTGCTTGTAATAGATTTTGTCGGTCATCTTCTTGCCGGTGAAGCGCACTTTTTCGGCATTGACGATGACGACATTGTCCCCACAATCGACATGCGGGGTATAACTTGGCTTATGCTTGCCGCGCAGAATGTTAGCGACGAGCGAAGCGACGCGACCGACGACCAGTCCGTCGGCATCGATCAGATGCCAGTCCTTCACCACCTCGTGCGGCTTGGCCGACTTGGTCGTCTTCATCAATGCCTTCATGGCCGCGTCCTTCAAAACGAAAAGCGCCGCCCGATCGGGGCGGCGATTGCTGATGCCAATGTTGCCGGACCACGAAAATGTCAAGTGAACTGCGGGTTTCGCGACAGGTATCCAGGTACCGGCTGACCGTATCGTTAGGCTCGGCGCATACCAAGCGCATGCGCGCCCCAAGCGACGCTGGCGACGAGCAAAGCGCCGACACCCTGATGCGCGGTCGCCAGCACGATGTTGACGCCGGTCATGACGGTCGCAATGCCGAGCGCGATTTGCGTGCCGAGCAGCGCGTGAACGGCGAGCGACGCAGTGCGTGCGCCGCTGCGCTTCACCCTCGCGGCAAAGACAATCAGCGCGGCCAGCGCGGCCCAAGCCCACCAGCGATGGATGAAATGCACAAGATAGGGGTCGCTCGTCAACGCGCGCAGCACGCCTTGCGACCAGTCGACGCCGATGGGCAGGAACGTCGAGCCCATCATCGGCCACGCCTGCGTCACCTTGCCCGCGTCCATTCCGGCGACCCAGGCACCATAGACGATCTGCACGAACAGCACGGCCGCAACCGTCGCCGCAAACCCCGTCAGCCGGGCAGGGCGCGCGCTTGCGTTCGTCGCCAGCGCGCGCAGATCGCGCGCGGTCCACACGAGGCCTGCCAGGATGAACAACGCAAGGCAGAGATGGATCGCGAGTCGGTAATGGCTGACCGCCACGCCTGCGAACAAGCCTGATGTAACCATCCACCAGCCGATCGCGCCCTGGAGCCCGCCGAGCGCAAGCAGCGCCACCAGCCTTGGCTTATACCCTGCAGGAATAGCGCCGCGCAGCCAGAACCAGGCGAGCGGCAGAGCGAACGCTAGGCCGATCACCCGACCGAGCAGCCGGTGCATCCATTCCCAGAAATAGATGAACTGAAATTGCGCGATCGTCATCCCGCCATGCATCGCGGCATATTGCGGCACGCGCTTGTACTTTTCGAATTCGGCGAGCCAGCCCGCTTCGCTCAGCGGCGGCAGGATCCCACTGACGACATTCCATTCGGTGATCGACAGCCCGCTTTCGGTGAGCCGCGTGATGCCGCCCACGACAACCATCGCGAACACGAGCGCGGCGACGCCGAATAACCAAGTGGCGATCGCGCGGGGGCGGGGGGTGTGCATGGCAGCGATATAGGGACGCGCGGGCGCGATGCGATGGGCACTACTGGCCATGACGCAGCGCCTGCGCCTGAATGGTCGCCGCGCGCGCGGCGGCGAACAACGCGCCGGCCTTTGCCTCGCACTCGCGTTGCTCGGAGGCCGGGTCGCTGTCGGCGACGATGCCCGCGCCCGCCTGCACGTGCATGACGCCGTCCTTTACGATTGCCGTACGCAGCACGATGCAGCTGTCCATGTTGCCGTCCGGCGCGAAATAACCGACGCCGCCGGCATAGGCGCCGCGCGTCTCCGGTTCGAGCTCGGCGATAATCTGACACGCACGGACTTTGGGTGCGCCGCTCACGGTTCCGGCCGGAAACCCCGCGAACAGCGCGTCGAGCGCGTCGCGGCCGGCGCGCAATCGCCCGACGACGTTCGAGACGATGTGCATGACATGGCTGTAGAATTCGACGGTGTAGCTGTCGGTCACCGCTACGCTCCCAGCCTCGGCGACGCGGCCGACGTCGTTGCGGCCGAGGTCGAGGAGCATCAGATGCTCGGCGCGCTCCTTAGCATCGGCGAGCAGGCTGGCGCGGTTATCGGCGTCTTCGCTTGCGTTACGACCGCGTGGACGCGTCCCCGCGATCGGCCGGATGGTGACTTCGCCGTCGCGCGCGCGGACCAGAATTTCCGGGCTCGATCCGATCAGCGAAAATCCAGGCAGATCAAGATGATAGAGGAACGGCGACGGGTTGATCCGGCGCAGCGCGCGGTAGAGGGCAAATGGCGGCAGAGTGAACGGCATGGTGAAGCGCTGAGCGAGCACGACCTGAAAAATGTCTCCCGCCGCGATATACGCCTTTGCGCGTGCAATCATCACGGCATAAACCGCGGCTGGAACGATCGCTGTCGGTTGATCTCCTGCCTGTGACGGCTCGTTAACAATATCAATGGCTTGCGGGACACCGAGCGGTCGTTCAAGTCGTGCCAGCACGCCCTCGATCCGGTCGATTGCATCGTCGACCCGCCTCCCCGGCCAGACCGGCGCGACCACGAACAGCTGGTCAGCCAACCGATCGATCACGAGGATGACCGTCGGGCGCACGAAGACCATGTCGGGTAAGTCGAGCGGATTGAGCGGGGGGCGTGGCAACACCTCGATCAGCCCGATCGTCTCATAGGCGAAATAGCCGACGAGGCACGCGAGCACCGGCGGCAGTCCTTCGGGGACTTCCGCGCGGCATTCGTCGACTAGCGCGCGTAACGCAGCAAGCGCGCCCCCTGCGATGGGGACGAACGCTTCGGTGTCGGTCGCCCAGTGCCGGTTGACCTCGGCTGCATCACCGTTTGCGCGGAACATGAGGTCGGGTGCGAGTCCGATCAGGCTGTAGCGCCCGCGCACGCTGCCCCCTTCGACAGACTCCAGGATGAAATCGCCCTGCGCCTCACCAAATAGCTTGAGCGCCGCCGATACCGGTGTCTCGGTATCGGCGATGGTGTCACGCCACACCATCGTCGCATGTCCGGCGGCAAGCGCTGCGCGCGCCCCGGCGTCGCGATCAGACGGCATTATTGCTCCGTGCCACCGCCGGTCAGGCTCCGTTTCAGCCGCGCGACCATCGCCGCATCGATTTTGACGCCCACCGCGGTGCGCGCGGCACGGGCAAACTGTTCGACATATTCACTGCCGACGACGCGCTCGAGTTGCTGCTGCGTGGCGGGGACAAGGCCGGGCGCCTGGTTTGCGTCGCCGCGCGCGATCGCGTCGAGATAGACGATGAACCAGCCCTGCTTGCCCGGCATCTGCAGCGCCCGCGCCCGTTTGGGTGGCAGCGCGAACATCAGCGCGAGCGGCGGCGGCACATCTTGCGCGCGCGCCAGCTCCATGCGCGTCGCGGTGACCGGGCTCACCGGTGGCAGCGGGCGTCCGATCGCGGCGATCGCCTTTGCAATGGGGGTGCCGCCATTGATCGCGGCGACCGCGCTATCGGCCGCCAGCTTGGCCGCTTTCGATCCCTTGTCGATCTTGACGTCGGCGCTAACCTGCGTGCGAATCGCGTCGAGCGGGCGCGGTGCCGCAGCGACGGTGCGGTCGAGCTTCCACAGCACATGGCCCGCGCCCTGTGGCCGCGCGGTGACGGCAGGATCGTCATCGGGCTCGGCGCGAAATGCATCCGCAAGTGTCACCTGCGCCTCGGGGGGTAAGGCAAACGATCCGGCATCAACCGATCGCCCGTCGGCGGTCAGCGGCGGCGTTGTCGCAGCGAGGAGGCCGTGCTTCTTCACGATTTCGTCGAAAGTCGCATTGGCGGCGATGTCGTCCTCGATCCGCGCGACGAATTCGGCACTCGCCTTCGCTTCCTTCGCCTGGGTCAATCCCACCGCAAGGCTCGCGCGTACGGCTGAAAGCGGCGTGCCAGCTGAAGTCGTTACGCTATCGACGCGAACAATGTGAAAGCCCAGCCCCGACCGCGTGATCGGCGCGTAATCACCTTGGGCAGTAGCGAAGGCTGCATCGGCGACCGTTTTGGCAGTCAATCTCTCGAACCCGGCGCGATCGGTCGGTGGCACTGCTATGGGATCGCGTCCGATCGCTTTAGCTGCCGCCTCGAATGCGCTGGTACCACGCAATTTGGCCAGCACTTCGTTTGCCTGACGCTCGCTCGGTACAATAAGCTGAGTAAAGCCACGGCGCTCGCGCGGGGCATATTGCGCAGCGTTTGTAGCGTATGCTTTGGCAATCTCGGCATCGGTCGGCGTTGCGTCCTTGGCGAACATGGTGCGGTCGAACGCAGCATAGCGGACCACGCGGCGTTCCGGGATCGTGTAGCGTGCGATGTTGCGCGTGTAGAATGCCTGAACCTCGGCGCTGTTCGGGGCGGTGCCGTCGACAAACGCCGCACTCGGCAGCGCCGCGACGCTGCCGCTGCGTCCCTCGAGCAGCAATGCAGCATAGGGAAGAACAAGGTTGGCAGGCACCTTGGCCGCGCCCGAGGCCGGAACGACGAGCGCCTTGACGAGTGCTTCGCGCGCAAGGTCTTCGCGCAGCTGCTTTTCGGTCACTTTGCGTGCTGAAAGCAGCTGCAGATAGGTTTGCCGATCGAACGCACCCGTCGGCCCCGCGAAAGCAGGAATGCTTGCGATCGCACCATCGACCAATTTGTCCGATGCGACCATGCCCTGCATCTTTGCAAACGCCTCGAGCGCGCGCCCATTGACCGCGAGGTCGATGCTGCGTTCGACGCCGCCCGACGCGATATACTGCGCCATGTCGAGCGTCGGGTTCTGGCGCTTCTCGGCCTCGAGGTCGTTCTGAATGCGCCGCGCCATTTCGGCTTCGGAGATCGTCTCGCCGCCGACGGTCGCGACGCCCCCGCCACCGCCGAGCGCGTCCATGCCCGCGCGCCCCTCGTAGAGCGTGACGACGAACGCGACGATGATAAGCGCGAACATGCCGAGACCGATCGGCGATTTGGCGAAACGGCGGAAGAACGACATCATGAGCGGCGCGGGTCCGGGCCTTGAGGAAAAGCGTGCGCCCCCATAGAGCGGGGTAATGATCGCACGCAAGCTCATCGCCGGAAACTGGAAGATGCACGGCAGTCTGGCCGCGCTTGGTGAAGTCGATGCCATGGCTGCCGCCGCGCGTTTGCATGACACGGTCGACGTCGCGATCTGCCCGCCGTTTACTTTAATCGCGCCGACATTCGCTCGCGCTGACGGCATCGCCATCGGCGCGCAGGATTGCCATGCTTTGGCCGGGGGGGCGTACACTGGCGGCATCTCGGCGGCCATGCTCGTCGAAGCGGGCGCGACGATGTGCATCGTCGGTCATAGCGAACGCCGCGCCGATGATCATGAGACCGATGCGGTGGTGCGCTCAAAGGCTGCGGCGGTGATTGCAGGCGGCATGACCGCGATCATCTGCGTCGGGGAAACATATGCTGAGCGCGACGCGGGGCGCGCGCTTGATGTCGTCGAGCGGCAGCTGACGGGCTCGCTTCCCGATACTTTGAACAATCTTGTTCTGGCCTATGAGCCAGTCTGGGCGATCGGCACCGGTCTTATCCCCTCGGCTGACGACGTTGCGGCAATGCACGCTGCGATACGCGCGATCGTGGGGCCAGGCGTCCGCATTCTTTATGGCGGGTCGGTCAAGCCTACGAACGCCTCCGCACTGCTGTCGGTCGCGAACGTCGACGGCGCGCTGGTAGGGGGCGCGAGCCTTAGCGCCGCCGACTTCGTGCCAATCATCGCGGCGGCCGCCTAATCCGTCATCCGCCTGACCCGTGGTGACGAAGGTTATTCGACCGTGACCGATTTCGCCAGGTTGCGCGGCTGATCGACGTCGGTCCCCTTGGCAACTGCGACATGATAGGCAAGCAGTTGAACGGGCACCGCATAGACGAGCGGCGCGACTAGCGGATGGACGCGTGGCATTTCGATCGTCGCGACCGCGTCACCGCCCGCCTCGGCCAGCCCTTGGGCGTCGCTGATCAAAACCACCTTTGCGCCGCGCGCAATTGCCTCGTGCATGTTGCTCACCGTCTTCTCGAACAACGGCCCGGCGGGCGCGATAACGATGAGTGGCACGTCCTCGTCGATCAGCGCGATGGGCCCATGTTTCATTTCGCCCGACGCATAGCCCTCGGCATGAATGTAGCTGATCTCCTTCAGCTTCAGCGCGCCCTCGAGCGCCAACGGGTAATCCTGCCCGCGTCCGAGATAAAGGACATCGCGAGCAGCTGCGATCAGGTGCGCCATCGCCTCGATCTCACCGTCCCGCGCGAGCGCCGCATTGATCGCCGCGGGAACCTCCGTCAGATGGCCAACAATCTCACGCTCTTCGTCCGCGCTCAACCGCCCCTTTGCGCGGGCGAGGTTGACTGCAAGCGCCGCCATGACCGCCAATTGACACGTAAATGCTTTCGTCGAGGCTACGCCGATCTCAGGGCCGGCATGCGTCGGCAAGAGCAGGTCGACCTCGCGCGCCATGCTTGAGGTCGGCACGTTGATAATGCCGGCAGTAGTCAGTCCGGCCGCTTTCATGTGACGCAAGGCGGCAAGCGTGTCTGCCGTTTCACCCGATTGCGAGACGACGACCCCCAGCATATCTGCTGACAAGACCGGATCACGGTAGCGGAATTCGGAAGCGAAATCGACTTCGACTGGGACGCGCGCCAGCGCTTCGATCCAATATTTGCCAATCATCCCGACATAGC
>JAYTAR010000394.1:0-7599 GCA_043737455.1 Sphingomonadales bacterium
CTCGCTCAGCCGCACGATGCCCGCCGTCGTTTCGCCGGAGCAATTTGCCGATGCGCAACGGTTGCGACGGCTGTGGACGTTGGCCGAGGAGATGCGCGAGCTCCAGTTGATGGGGGCGTATCAGCCCGGCAGCGATGCCGAGGCTGACGATGCACTCGACCGACGCACGGCCTTGTTCGCGTTCGTGGCGCAGCGGGAAATGCGCGTCGAGCCAGGCGATGCACGGGCCGCGCTCGCGGTAGTCGTCGAATGAACTCGCGCGCACTCCGCCTTGCACGGCTGCGACTGCGCCTTGCCGAGGTGCACGCCGCGAACGCGCACGTGCAGTCCGCGCGGGCGATTGCTCGACATGAGCAAAGTGACGCGCTGATGCTCAATTATGCGCCCAGCGTGGCGGCGACCGACGGCGCGACGATGACGGCGCGCGACCGCTTCGCCACTAGGCTAGCCGAAGCGCGTCGGGGGTTGGTCGTGCTCGCCCAGCGAAGCGCATCCGAAGCCGAACGATGCGCGGTTGCTGTCCACCGCGCCGAACGCGTGCTGGACAAGGCAAGCCGCGCAGCGCGGGCGCGCGCCAAGTGATAACGGCAACCCTGATGACGCCAGGCGTGCCGCCCGTCGCAACGCTGCAAGCCGAGCTCGCGGCCGTTCCAAGTACTTCGCCGTCGTTCGGCGTGGTGTTGGCAACGCTAGGCGCATGTGCAGGGGGTGCGATACCGTCATCACCGTCGCTTGCATCTGACAAGGGCTTTACAGGACAGCCGGGGCCGGCAGATGTCGGAGTGACGGCGGCTTTGCTACCTTTAGCAAATATCGAGCGCTTCAGTGCCTCACCAATTACGCCGTCGAACAGCGCCGATGCGGCGCAGCCGTTAGCATTGCCCGCCAATGTGAGCGAAATTGCGCAACCAAGCGCCGCCGCAGGCGCAAGCACGGCTGATCCGTCGTCGCCAGCCGCGACGGCCGAGCAAGTGACATCGCAGCCGGTGTCGTGCAAAACAGATGCAACACAATGGTGCTCCACGATCGCTCCCGACGCTGTAGCGTCGACGCCGCGCGCCGTTGTCGTAACGGCGGTGCTGCCGATGTCGGCAATGGTCGATCTTGGCACGACACGGCCGCCAGTCGATCTTGCTGATGCGGTTGTCGTCGACTCGGCAAATGTGTCGCTTGTCGCTCGCCCAGACGATGCCGACATTAGCGTCGCGTCGCCCCGAGTTTCGGCCCCCTTCCTCGCCCAGCCCGGGCCGGCAAGCCCCGCTCGCGCCAAATTGTCCGATGACGCCGTTACCTCAGAGGTGAGTGTCGCTGACAGCACCGAATTGATAGCTCCGCGCACCGACGCCAACAGCTCGACCGATCGACAAACGCCAGGCGACTGGCAAGGACTTCCAACTCTCGCCGGCCTTGCGTCCGCGCAAGTGCCGGTTCTCGTGAACACTGCGCCACTTGTCGCAGCAAAAGCCGACGTGATCGATGAGCCTTCAGCGAGTGAAGAAGGCGCTGCTATCGTTCAAATGACTGTCGCACCGCGTCCTGCGGCGCGCGGTAAGAACGACAAGCTTACCCTCGTCCTCGGCGAAGCTGCCGAGGCATCGGACGACACGCCGCCCGGGCCAGTCCGCACAACCGAGCTAGCGCTAGCATCGATTGATCGCCCCGCTGCGGTAACGCGCGAGGCTGCAGTACCGACACTCGGCGTCTTTGCATCGTTCGACACGGCTGCAACCACCTCCGGGCGCACAGACCCCGCGTCCACCGCGGTCCTGCTCGCGCGGCACGTGCCTGTCACGCCTGAGATCGACATCGCGGTGGCCACGGCCGAGCGTCATGTGCGCGAGAGCGGTTCGGCGCTGCTGCGCATCGAGGCCGCCGCGATCGGTGCAGTGTCGGTCGAGGTCTCGCAGCAATCCGACGGGATCAGCGTCGTCTTCATGTCGACGATGCCCGAGGTCCGGCACGCGCTGGTCGATGCGCAACCGCGACTGGCAGCCGATGCGCGCGCCGCAGGCTTCACGCTAGCCGACGCGAGCGTCGACGGCGGCGGGCCGCGCGATCGTCGTGCCCCGAGAGCGCCCGCACGCGCTTTGCCGCGGGAGGCCGCGCCGACGCTGCGCACCTCCGCCGACCGCTTTGCCTAAAGGGAAATAATCATGTCCGATCCGAAACCGATCAAGAACAAGCGCGGCCTCGCCCGCCTGCTGATGCTCGCCGGGGGCGTGCTGGTGTTGCTCGGTGGCGGCGTCGCGGGCGGCATTGCGCTGGTTTCGACCGGCATGCTGGGCGCGGGTGAGGCCAAATTGGGCGATAAGGCGCATGCAGCGCCGGAAAAGACCGGCGAGTCCAGCTATTACGCCATAGAACAAGGGTTTACGGCCAATCTGCGCGACAGCGGGGCGTTTGTTCAAGCTTCGGTCGCGGTGTCGAGCCGCGGTGATCCGCAAGTTCCCGACGCGGTAAAGGCGAACGAACCCGCCATGCGCTCAGTGATCCTGCAGACGCTCGCCGAACAGGACTACGCCGCCATTTCCACGCCTGAAGGCAAGAAGGCGCTGTTGGCGAACTTGCGCGATGCACTGAATGCGGAACTGCGCGCAAAGGTCGGTTCTGGAGGGATCGACAACGTCTACTTTACCGCGTTCGTGCTGCAATGAAGGCATGGAAACCACCCTCTCGCTCATCCGACCCGCCGATCCTGACGCCATCCTGGGAGCCGCTGCGGCATTGATGCCGCCGACCGATTGGGCGATGACGCGCGCGTTATTGCCCACGATCGGACTGGCCAAGGCACGCGTCGATCTTGGTGCGGCAACGCTTGGCTGCGGAACGATGCTGCAGTCGATCGCCTGCCGCTACGCCCTCGACGACGGCAGCGCGGCGTTGACCGTAGCGGTTCCGCGTGGACTCGTCGACATGCTGTGTTCGCTGCGTTTCGGCGGTCCGCCGGCACGCGGACGCTCGCACCACGGGCACGTCGAGGCGAGCATCGCGCGCTCGATCGCGAACGCAGTCGCGGCCGACCTTTCGCACGACGGCGTCACATGGTGCCTGCGCCCTGACGATGGCGATGCGCCGGTCGTGGTTCGAACCTTGGCCTTTGACGACAACAGCGCCGCGCCGCCGCTGCTCGCGCTCGGTTTGGGCGGTGCGCGGCTAACCGGACTGCACGTCATACCCACTCACGACTGGCCCGAACGCCTTGCAGCTGTCGTGCGCGAGATACGGCTGCCGGTACGCAGCGTGCTCGCGCGTCCATTGCTGTCGGCAGGCGAGATCGCGCGGCTGTCGGTCGGCGACGTCATTCCCATTCGCACCCCCGACCGCATCGACTTGTCCTCCGGCGGGCACCGGCTGGCGAATGGCAGACTCGTCGAGCGCGATGGTCACGCCGCGATCGAACTCACGCCGCAGGAGTTGCCGTCATGATCGAAGCCGCACCGATGATCCGCATCGACTCCATCCCGGTCCGCCTAGCGGTCGAGGTCGGCATGGCGTCGCTGACGATGGCGCACATCCTCGACCTAGCCGCGGGCTCGGTGGTCGTACTCGATCGTCAGGTGGACGAGCCGCTCGATATCCGCGTCAACGGAACGTTGATCGCGCGGGGTGAAATCGTTTCGGTCGACGGGCGCTACGGCGTGCGCGTCGTCGAGCTGGCCGAGCCCGACGGCTTCGAGTCGGGCGAGCGCCGCCAGTGACGCTCGCGCAGGTCGGATCGCTCGCCGAATGGGGACGCCGGTTCGTGCCGGTGGCAAGAACCCGGCGCGTCCGCGTCGTCGATGTGCTTGCGCTGGGTCCAGGCAATCGCCTCGCGGTGGTGGCGTTCGGCGACCGCGAATTGCTGCTGTCAGTCACCAAAGCGTCGGTTGTCCTGCTAGCCGAGAACCCGGCGTGATCGATCCGCTGGCCTTTGCGCCCTCCGACCTAGCGACGCTCGGCGGCGGCAGCGGGCTGTCGTCGCCGCTCCAGATCCTGCTGGCGATGACTGCACTCGCGGTTTTGCCGTCGGTGCTGTTGATGATGACCGGCTTCACCCGGATCCTGATCGTGCTTTCGATCCTGCGTCAGGCGCTGGGGTTGCAGCAGACGCCGCCGAACCAAGTGCTGGCGGGCATGGCCTTGTTCCTGACTTTATTCGTCATGCGCCCGACGATCACCCAGATCGACGCGAACGCGTGGCAGCCGTATCGCACCGGCGCGATCAAGGCGGAGGTCGCGATCGCTCGCGGGTCGGCGGTGATGCACCGCTTCATGGTCGCGCAGACGCGTGAGCGCGATCTGGCCGCGTTCTTCAAGATGGCCGACGTAGCCGTGCCCGCGCGCGCCGAGGACGTGCCGTTCACCATCCTGCTGCCCGCCTTCGTCACAAGCGAAGTGAAGACCGCGTTCCAGATCGGCTTTCTTATTTTTCTTCCATTCCTCGTCATCGACCTGCTTGTTGCGTCGACGCTGATGGCGCTGGGCATGATGATGTTGTCGCCAACGGTGGTTTCATTGCCGTTCAAGCTGATGGTGTTCGTCCTCGTCGATGGCTGGACACTGGTTATGGGGTCGCTCGCGGGGAGCTTCTCGCCATGAGTGATGCCCCATGAGCGATACGCCATGAGCGATGGTAGCGCCGACTTGATGATGAGCGCCGCGCGCGATGCGTTGTGGGCGTGTGCCTGGGCGTCGATGCCGATCCTGCTGCCGATCCTTATCGTCGGTCTGATCGTCGGCATCGTTCAGGCCGCGACCTCGATCAACGAGGCGACCTTGTCGTTCGTGCCCAAGCTGATCGTGACCGGCGCGGTGCTCGCGCTGTTCGGCACGATGGTGCTGGCCACGCTGACTGGCTTCATGCGCACCATGATCGGCACGATCGCAGTCGTCGTGCGGTGACGCTCGACGCGCTGCTGCCGCATATCGGCGTCGCCATCGTGCGTCCGCTGTTCGCGCTGGCGCCGCTGCCGCTGGCAGGGACGCGCAGCTTGCCGCCGATGCTCCAGGCGTCGCTTGCCTTGTCGCTTGCGGTCTTCGTCCTGCCGCGCGTGACTTTGACCGAGGCGCAGCTGATGCCCGGCGTGCTCATCATCGTCTTGTTCGGTGAAGCGTTGATCGGGTTGGCGATCGGGCTGGCGCTCAGCCTGGCGCTGGCAACCGCGCGAATCGCGGGGGAAGTGATCGGCGGGGCAATCGGCATCGGCTTTGCCGCGACGATCGATCCCGAGCACGGCACGCCGGTGCCCACCGTGTCGCAGTTCCTGTCGCTGACCACGGTCGCGCTATTCATGGCGATGAACGGGCCGGTCGTGCTGATCGGCATCGTCGTCGCCAGTTACCGCACGTTCCCGCCCGGTCGCATGCTCGATGCCGCCGCATCGCAACGGCTGATCGATGGCGGCAGCACGATGTTCGCAAGCGTGTGGACGTTGGTCCTGCCCGTCGTCATCGCAACGCTGCTCGTCCAGCTGGCGATGGCACAGATGGCGCGATTGGCACCCTCGCTCAACATGTTCGCGGTAGGCCTGCCCGCCACGTTGGTGGTCGGCCTTATCGCCTTTGCGTTCGCTTTCCCGGCAATGGGCGGCGCGCTCGAAGGCATCATCGGCTGGAGCTTCGCGCTCGCGGCGGGCGTCGTGCGGTGAGCGAGGCCGCGGGCGACAAGACCGAAGCGGCAACGCCCAAGAAGCGCAGCGATGCTCTGAAGGAAGGCGATGGTCTGCGCTCGCGCGACCTTGGCGCGGCGGCGGCGACGCTCGTGCTGGTCGGATGGCTGGCGATGTCGGGCGCGGCGGCGGTCGCGGCCTGTGCCGCGCTGCTGCGAAGCGGCCTGACCCTGACACGCACCGACCGTTTCGAGCCCGGCCGCGCGAGCCTCGACCTGATCGCGACGGGCATCGCGCCTTTCGCCACCTTATGGGGTGCGCTCACCATCGCTGCGATCGCGGCTGGCATCGTGCTTGGCGGCGGCGGTTGGTCCGCCAAAGCACTCGCGCCACGCTGGTCGCGCCTCGATCCGATCAAGGGCCTCGGCCGACTTATCGGCGCCGACGCGCTGATCGGCCTGGTGCAGTCGATTCTGAAGGTCGCAGCGCTGGTCGTGGCGGCGGGCTGGGCCTTGTGGACCTGGCGCAGCGAGATCGTGGCGCTCGTAGCGATGCCTGCGCCCGCCAATCTGACCGCGGGCGGCGGCGTGCTGACGCGCGCGCTTTGGTTGTTCGCGGCGCTCACCGCCATCGCGGCCGTAGCCGACGTCTTTCTTCAATGGCGCCGACGCGAAGCGCGACTGCGCATGTCGAAACAGGAAGTCCGCGACGAGCATAAGACCAGTGAAGGCAACCCCGAACGCAAGCGTGCCCAGCGCGAGCGGCAATACGCCATCGCCGCACGCAGCGCGCGCAAGGCAATGGGCGAGGCGACCGTGGTGCTGACCAATCCGTCGCATTTCGCGGTCGCGCTGCGCTATCGCCCCGGAATCGACGGCGTGCCGCTCGTGGTCGCGCGCGGCAGTGACGAAGCGGCGCGCGCGATCCGCGACATGGCAACCGAACACGGTGTGCCGCAGATCGAGTCGGCGATGCTGGCGCGCGCGATCTATTTTACCGCGCAAGTCGGGCAGCCCGTGGCGCATGATCTTTACTTGGCGGTTGCAACTGTGCTTGCTTTCGTATTCGATCTCGACGCCGCGGTGGCGCGAGGACGGCGTGTGCCCGAAGTCGAGGTGCCCGTGACGATGCGTTTCGATGCCGAGGGAAAGCCGATCGCTTAAATCCGCGTGCTGCCGGTCGTTACAGGGGCATGGATATGCCATCACCCAATGTCGCCGCCTGGCCGGGCAAGCGCAGCACACGTCGCGCCTGGCTCGATCGGCTGATCGACGAGCTCGACGCCGCCCATGAAACCTGCATCGCAATGGCCGTGCCCGGCCTCGCCGCACGCGTCGCCGCTGCGATCGAGAATGCGCGCGACTTGCGCGCGCGCGCCTGACGATGGTCGACTCAGTCCTCACGACGCTCGGAGCCGGTTCGGGCATCGACACGCGAAGGTTGGTTGCCGATCTAACCGCGGCGGCGCGCAGTCCGCGTAGCAGAGCCATCGACAGCCGCGACGCCGTCAACATTGCACGGCTCAGCGCCATTGCTCAGCTCTCGAACGGCGTCGCCACGATCGCCGATAGCGCCCGGGGCCGCTTGCGTACGCTGGCCGACGCGGACATTCCGACATTCGTCGAAGACCTGGTCTCGGCGCTCAGTGAGGTACGCACGCAGCTCAATGCCGCGACGCGCGCCACTGCGACGACACCCGCACCCCTGTCCGCCGACAATGGCGCGCGGGCGCTGTCGCGGCTGCTCGGTGCCTTTGCGGGCGGTACCGTCGCAGGTTCGACGTTGCGCGCGATAGATATTGGTATCTCGACCGCCCGCGATGGCACGCTCGCGCTCGACGGTGATAAATTCGCGCGCGCCTTTGCCGCCGATCCCGTCGGCGTCAAGGCGCTGCTCGGCGTCGGTACGGCCGTGCCGAGTGGCCTTGGTGCGACGCTTCAGACACTGAGGACCGCGACAGTGGCGGCGCTGGTCCCGTCGAAAGCCATTTATTCACGTGCAACCACCGCCA
>JAYTAR010000395.1:0-18677 GCA_043737455.1 Sphingomonadales bacterium
CGCGGCAAAGTGCTCGGGCGTCATCGCGACGTTGGTCTTGCCCCACCAGATCGTCGCTTCGGTTTCGGCATCGCGGACGATGAACTTGTCCTTCGCCGACCGCCCGGTGTGTGCGCCGGTCGCGACGACGAGCGGCCCATCCTTGGCAAGCACGCCCTCGCCGCGCTTGATCGCCGCTTCGACCAGCGGCGCGGTGCCGAGATTCCAATGCAGCGCCGCAGTCGTCGCAATACCTTGCCGTTCAAGGTCGAAAGTCGGTCGAATCACGTGCCGTTCCAGTCACAAAGCAGATTACATGACGTGCCCATGAACACGCGCCGCGTTTTTCCGCAAGTCAGCGGGCAACCCGGTCGAAACGATAGGGTTGCATCGGCGGGACCGCGAAAGTGACGCGCCCGTCGTCGAGAATACCCTTTTCCTGATAGCTGAACCCCGTGGGCGTTCGCGCGATCGTTACGTCGAGGCGCATCCCCCGCCCCGATTGCGCGACGATGCGGCAGTCCTTGGGATCGATGCGGCCGGTCCATGACTTGCGATCGGTGAAGCGTACGTCGCAGTCGGCCGGATAGCCGACCAAGTCGGCAGGCTTGACCGCGCCGACGGACGCCGAACCGTCGCGGGCCCCTGCCAACGATGCCGGGTCACGGATCGTAAAGAAGCGCATGCGCACCCCGTCGACGTTCGCATCGAGCGCCCAGATCCGCTGACGGCTAATCGGTCCGGTCGGGCCTCCAGTGCGCCACTCGAGGTAGAAGACCGTCCGCCCCACCAGCGGCGCGTCGATCAGGCGCATCGTGGCATATTGCCGGTCGAGCCAAGTACCGGTCGGGGTCGGTGCAACCTTCAGCGCCTGATCCGCGGCGTCATATTGCCGCTGCGTGTCGAAGTTGCCCTGCAAGTCGGTCGCGATGCGTTGCGGAACCGCTGGCGCTGCCGTCCCTGCCAGCAACGCCAGCTTGCCTAACCCCAGTGCCAGCGTCATGAGTTTGTGCATGGTCGCAACTATCGCACTCGTCGACGACGACCGCAATATCCTGACCAGCGTGTCGATCGCGCTGCAGGCCGAGGGGTTTGTCACGCGCGTCTACACCGATGGCGACGTCGCGTTGAAAGCGCTGATCGACAATCCGCCCGACCTCGCGATCTGCGACATCAAGATGCCCAAGCTCGACGGGATCGAGCTGCTGCGCCGATTGCGCACGGTCTCGACGCTGCCCGTCATCATGCTGACGTCGAAAGACCAGGAAAGCGACGAAGCGCTCGGCCTCGCGGCAGGCGCCGACGATTACATCGCCAAGCCGTTTTCGCAGACGCTGCTGATCGCGCGCATCCGCGCTATCCTGCGCCGCGTCGAGCTGTCGCGCCCCGGCGCCGTGCCGAGCGAGGACGCGCCGCATGAGCCGATCGTGCGCGGGAGATTGACGATGGATCCGCAGCGCCACCGCGTCCACTGGGACGGGCGCGAGGTCGCGCTGACGGTCACCGAGTTCCTGATCCTCGAGGCGCTGGCGGTGCGGCCTGACGTCGTCAAAAGTCGCAACCAGCTGCTCGATGTGGCTTATCACGACGAGGTTTACGTCGACGACCGTACGATCGACAGCCACATCAAGCGCATCCGCCGCAAGTTCCGCGTCGTCGACGGCAAGTTCGACGCGATCGATACGCTCTACGGCGCCGGGTACCGGTTTGCCGACGGTTGAGGCGTCGCGGGACTTCGTACGCGAGGCGTGGCGCGGTCGCGGCTCGCTCGCGCGCCGCATCCTTGCCGTCAATCTGCTCGCGCTCGCGCTGCTGGCGGGCAGCTTATTCTATCTCGATAACTTTCGCGTCCGTCTGATTGAAGAACGACGCGCGCTTGCCGAAAGCGAAGCGTCGATTGCTGCCGCCGCACTTGCCGCCGCACCGCGCCGCGCGCGCCCCGCGCTGATCGAAACGCTGGGCAAGCGCTCGGGCAATCGTCTTCGCCTGTACGATGAAGGCGGCGACCAGATCCTCGACAGCTGGGACGATGCGCCGCGCAATTATGGTCCCGACAGCCGTGCCGCCGAACCCTGGGACACCGACGCGGCGCGCGCGATCGATCGCGGCGTCGAGGCGATCGTCGGCGCACGGCTGCCAGCCCGCTTCGTCGATTATGGAGCAGCGGGGAAACGCTGGCCCGAACTGCGCAGCGTCTATGCGGGATCGACGGTAGCCTCGCGCGTATCGCTCGCCGACGATCGCACTTTGATGGTATCGGCGGCAAGCGCGGTCAACGCCGAGCGCACCCTGTTCGTGCTGAGCGTCGCGAATACGCGCGATGTGACGCGGCTGGTGCGCGCCGAGCGCTATCGCCTCGCGATGATCGTGAGCGCGGTACTGATGCTGTCGATCGCGTTGTCGCTGTTCCTCGCGCGCACGATTGTGCGGCCGCTGCGGCGCCTGGCCGTCGCCGCGCAGCGCGTGCGACTGGGGCGGGCGCGCGAAGTCGTCGTACCCCGCCTGCCCGAGCGTAGCGACGAAATCGGCATGCTCGCGCGCGCGGTCAGCGACATGAGCCTGGCATTGCGCGACCGCATCGATGCGACCGAGGCGTTCGCCGCCGATGTCGCGCACGAACTCAAGAACCCGCTTGCGTCGATGGCGTCGGCGGTCGAAACGTTGGGGCGCACGAACGACCCGGCAATCACTGCGCAGCTGCGCGCGATCCTTGCCGATGATGTGCGTCGCCTCGACCGCGCGATCACGGACATCGCCGAGCTGTCGCGCGTCGACGCCGAGCTGTCGCGGACCGAGTTTCAGCCGATCGCCGTCGCGGCGCTGCTCGCCGACATCGTCGCGGGCTATGCTCTGCGTGCCGGACCCGACGCGATCAAGGTCGAGTTGGCAACCGTCGATGCGCGGCTGCGCGTCGCCGGGGACCAAGGCCGATTGGTGCGCGTGCTCGACAATCTGATCGATAATGCGCGGTCGTTCTCACCGCCGGGCGGGAGCGTGCGCGTCAGCGCGGTGCGGCGGGCAGCCGCCATCGAGATCGCGGTCGAGGATGACGGTCCCGGCGTGCCTCCCGACCAGCGCGACGCAATCTTTCGGCGGTTTCACAGCGACCGCCCCCACGATGCGTTCGCGCGCCATTCGGGCTTGGGCCTGGCGATCGCGCACGCCATCGTGACGGCGCACGCAGGCAGCATCGCGGTCGAGGACGGCCATGTCGGTGCGCGCTTCGTGGTTCGGTTGCCGCCCGCATGAGCCTCCCCTAAAGCGCTGGCATGATCGCGGTATCGTCCGAAACGCTTCATGCGTCGTGCGTTGCGATCGGCGGACGCGCGGTCCTGATCGAGGGCGCATCGGGCAGTGGCAAATCCGATCTCGCGCTGCGCCTGATCGATCGCGGCGCGCGGCTCGTCAGCGACGACTATACGATCGTGCGGCGCGAGGGCACGCAGCTCATCGCCGCCGCGCCGACCACCATCGCAGGGCAGATCGAGGTGCGCGGAGTCGGGCTCGTCGCGCTGCCGCATGGCGAGGCCGTGGTCGCGCTGATGGTCGGCATCGGCCCGCCGGTCGCGCGCCTGCCCGAGCTTGAAAGTCGCCTGGTCGCCGGCCTGTCGCTCCCCTTCCTCGCAGTTGCGGCGCACGAGGCGTCGGCCGCGATCAAGGTCGAGCATGCGCTGGCGCTTTACGGCCTCGCGACGTGACGATGCTTCGCCCCACGCGTATCCTGCTCGTCACCGGCATGTCGGGGGCGGGCAAGTCAACCGCGCTCGACACGCTCGAGGATCTTGGTTGGGAAGTGGTCGACAATCTCCCGATCGCGCTGCTCGATCGGCTGATCGCGACCGAAGCGCCCGAAGGCGCAACCGACGTGCGACCGCTCGCTTTTGGTATCGACAGCCGCACACGCGGGTTCGACGCTGCCATGATCGTCGCGCGCGTAGCCACGATGCGCGAAAAGCGCGACGCCGCTATCCTGTTTCTAGACTGCGCAGGGGTCGAACTCGAACGTCGATTCTCGGAAACGCGGCGGCGGCATCCGCTCGCGCTCGACCGCCTTGTCGCCGACGGCATCACGCGCGAACGTGACTTCCTGGCGCCGCTGCGTGCACGCGCCGATCATCTGCTCGACACGACTGGCCTGACGTCGAACTCACTAAAGGCCGAAATTCGCGACCGCTTCGGCGACCCATCGGGAAGCGCGCCGACGCTTGCGGTGGTCTCTTTCGGCTTCATGCGCGGTCTGCCGCGCAATGCCGACCTGGTGTTCGACATGCGGTTCCTGCGCAATCCACACTGGATCGATTCGCTGCGCCCGCTCACCGGGCTCGACCCGGCGGTATCCGATTATGTCGCGGGCGACAGTGGCTATGCCGACGCGACGCGGGCAATCGGTGATCTGATCGCGTCGTTGCTGCCGCGCTATGCAGCCGAAGGCAAATCATACGTGACCGTTGCGTTCGGCTGCACGGGCGGGCGACACCGCAGCGTGCATGTTGCCGAAGTGATCGCGGCGCGGTTGCGCGCAAGCGGGTTTTCGCCCACGATCGCGCACCGCGACTTGGGCGTCGGTTCCGATGGAGCGGCGGCCGACGTACGGTCGGACAGCAGGGCAAGGGACGAAGCAAGCGCATGATCGGTCTGGTGCTGGTGACGCACGGTGCGCTCGCCACCGAATTCGTGACGGCGATGGAACATGTCGTGGGGCCGCAGCGCGCGGTTGCGACGATCTGCATCGGTCCCGACGACGATATGGAGGCGCGCCGAACCGACATTTCGACCGCGATCGCCACTGTCGATGCCGGGCGTGGCGTCGTCATCCTGACAGACCTGTTCGGTGGCACGCCCTCGAACCTCGCAATCTCGCTGATGCGCCCTGGCAGCGTCGAGGTGATCGCGGGGGTCAATCTGCCCATGCTTATCCGGCTCGAGGGCGCGCGTCGGACGATGAGCGTGACCGATGCCGTCGCCGCGGCGCGCGAGGCAGGGCGAAAATATATCTCGGTCGCCTCCGAAGTGCTGGGCGATACGCCAAAGGCTGCGACGTGACGCGCCGCGACGTCCTGATCATAAACAAGCGCGGGCTGCACGCGCGTGCGAGCGCCAAGTTCGTGACGATGGCGAGCGGACTGCCCGCCGCCGTCGAGGTCGAAAAGGACGGGTCGTGCGTCGTCGGCACGTCGATCATGGGACTGATGATGTTGGGCGCCGCCATGGGCGACACGGTCACGATCAGCGCGACGGGCGACGGTGCTGAACAGGCGGTCGCGCAGCTGTGCGCGCTGGTAGAGAATAAGTTCGGCGAAGAGTGACGCCGCGTGAAGTGACCGGGTTTTCCAACCCGCTCGTCAAGCAAGTACGGGGACTGCGCGACAAGAAGCATCGTCGGGCGTCGGGACTGTTCCTGGCCGAAGGATTGCGCATTTGCACCGAGGCGCTGGGCGCCGGGCATCACCCCGAGATGCTGTGGCGAACGACGGCAAGCGCCGCGCATCCGCTCATCGTCCAGCTCGAGGCGGTGGCGGGCGAAGTGTTCGTAACGACGCCTGAGATTCTCGCCAAGATGAGCGGGAAGGACAATCCGGGCAGCGTGCTGGGGGTTTTTCGCGAACCTGCAACGACGCTCGCCGACCTCGACCGCGCAGCCGCCGACATCTGGCTCGTCGCCGAACGCCTGCGCGATCCGGGCAATCTGGGTACCATCCTGCGCACCGGCGACGCGGTCGGCGCGGGCGGGCTGATCCTGATCGACGATTGCACCGACCCCTATTCGGTCGAGGCGGTGCGCGCGAGCATGGGCGCGATCTTTACGCAGGCGATTGTCCGGACAAATTGGGATGCGTTTATCGCCTGGCTGCGCGGCGAGCCTGGGCACCAGATGTCCGGACAACTCGTGGGAACGAGCCTGAACACCGACGTCGACTATCAGACGCCGCGCTACACAGCGCCGACTTTCCTGCTGATCGGCAACGAAGCGCAAGGCCTGCCGCTCGACTACGAGGCGGCGTGCGACCTGCTCGTCAAGATGCCCATGCGCGGCCACGCTGACAGCCTCAACGCCGCGATCGCGTGCGGCGTGATGGCGTACGAAGTGCTCAACCAGCGACGAAAGGCATGACATGACGACGACTGAGGTGATTGGGCTTGGCGTGCTCGCATTGATCATCGTGTTGCTGATTGTATTGCTGGCACGCCGCGGCGACGCGGTCGATCTATCACCGATCGATCGTCTCGAGATAAGTCTCGGCGACCGCATCGGCATCACTCAGCTGGAAGTCCGCGGCACGCGAGATGACGTCAAGGACATCCGCGAACGCAATCAGGGCGATGCGCGCGATCTGCGCAAGGAAATGAACGATCTTATTGCGACGCTCGGCAACACGCTGCGGGACACGCAGGGTGCTACTGGGAAAGTGCAGGTCGAGCGCCTCGATGCCTTTGCGGCAGCGCTTGGCGATCACCAGCGCGATAACAGCAATGATGCCACCAAGCTACGCAAGGATCTGGTCGCCAGCTTGGACTCGCTCGCGGGCACCTTATCAGAACGGCTGACGAAGCAAGCGAGCGATCAGGGTGGACGACTGGACGGCTTCGGCTCGTCGTTGACTGAGCATCGTTCAGCATCTTTGGGTGACGCGAAGCTGCTGCGCGAAGAGGTCGGTAAATCCGTAGGCGAGCTTGGTTTGCAGGTTGTCGAGAAGCTCGCGCTGATCGCGAAGCAGCAAAAAGACGCTGCCGACGCAATCGGCGCAGTGTTGAAGGAGATGTCGAGCAACAACGAGAAACGTCAGGACGCGCTTCGTCAGACTGTCGAAAGTAGGCTGGAAACAATGCGCGCCGGGAACGAGAAAAAGCTCGACGAAATGCGGGCCACGGTTGACGAGAAATTACAAGGAACTCTGACCGCTCGGCTCGGTGAATCATTCGGTATTGTAAATGACAATCTCGACAGAGTGGCTAAGTCGGTCGGCGAAATGCAGGCGCTTGCCACTGGTGTCGGCGATTTGAAGCGCGTCCTTTCGAACATTAAGGTGCGCGGCACTTGGGGGGAAGGTAACCTGGGGAGCCTTCTCGAACAGGTACTCACGCCTGAGCAATATTCGAGTAACGTAGCGATCAAACCGCATAGCAACGAACGCGTCGAATTTGCGATCAAGTTACCTGGCGACAATGAACGCCCGGTCTGGCTCCCGATCGACTCCAAACTGCCGATGGAGGACTACGAGCGATTAATTGTGGCCTCGGAGGCGGGTGACGCGGCAGCCGTCGATGCTGCCGGGAAAGGTCTCGAGCGCGCCATCGTCAAATGCAGTCAAGACATCTCGAGCAAATACATCGAGCCGCCCTTCTCCACTGACATTGCGGTAATGTTTCTGCCAACCGAAGGGTTGTTTGCCGAAGTTGTCCGGCGCCCGGGGCTGATCGACCGTTTGCAACGCGAATGTCGGGTAATTGTAACCGGGCCTACTACACTGATGGCGTTACTAAGTTCACTGCGCATGGGATTTAGAACGTTGGCGATTCAAGAACGGTCAAGCGAAGTTTGGCAGGTCCTGTCGGGCGTGAAGACCGAATTTGGTAAGTTTGGCCCGATGCTCGACAAGGTCGCCAAAAAACTGGGCGAAGCGCAAAATGTGGTCGCTGAGACGCAAAAACGAAATCGCGTGCTGACCGGGGCGATCAAGCGTGTCGAGACCCTGCCACAGCCGACGGGGGCGACGCCGATTCAAATCGCGGTAGATACGCTGATCGACGAGGACGAGGAGCTCGACAGCGAGGAAAGCTAAATCAGGCAGCCTTCTTCAGCTTTGCCAACCGCTTTATCACCATATCGCGCTTTAACCGCGACAGATGGTCGATGAACAGGATGCCTTCGAGATGATCCATCTCATGCTGGAGACAAGTCGCGAGCATGCCCTCGATCCGCTCGTCATGTTCGGCCCCGTCGAGATCGAGCCACCGCGCGCGGCACGAAGCAGGGCGCTCGACGTCGGCGTATTGATCGGGGACCGACAGGCAGCCCTCATTATACACGCGGCGATCAGCAGCGGGATCGAGGATTTCGGGATTGATGAACACCCTGGGGTCGCGCACTGGATACGGCTCGCCGCCTTCCGCGTCCTCGACCAGCTCCTGCAAATCCATAACGAGCAGCCGCAGCGGTACGCCGACCTGGATCGCGGCTAGCCCGATCCCCGGCGCATCGTACATCGTTTCGAACATATCGCCGACAAGAGTGCGAATATCATCATCGATTGGCCCGACCGGCTTCGATTTCAGCCGCAACCGCGGGTCGGGCGCTTCAAGGATGGGGCGGATGGCCATGCCTCGCAGATAGGCTGGGCGACCGCACAAATTCAACCCTGTGCCGCTGGTTCCCATAGTTCGATGGGATTGCCATCGGGATCATGGATGCGGGCGAACCGGCCGGTTTCAGGTGAATCCCATTCGGCCTTGGTCACGATGTCGATGCCGCTGGCGCGCAACTTGGCCAATAGCGCGTCCAGACCATCGACGCGCAGGTTGAGCATCCACTGACGGTCGGCGGGGAAATAATCGCTGTCAGCCTTGAACGGTGCAAAAACAGTCGGACCTGCATCCTGCGCCCAGATCCCCCACTCACCGCCAACGCCGAGGTGTTCGAGATACCACCGGCTGAGCGCGTCCGGATCGGTCGCGCGAAAGAAGAGTCCACCGATGCCGGTCACGCTCATCGCCGCTCTCCCGCCTGCCTATGCATGCTTTACGCCATCGGTCGCCGCGCACGCAACGCCTGCGCCAACGTGCCGTCATCGAGATAGTCGAGCTCGCCGCCGACCGGCAGCCCGTGCGCGAGCTGAGTCAGCCGGACCGGAAAAGCCTCGAGCCGCTCGGCGATATAATGCGCGGTCGTCTGCCCCTCGAGCGTGGCGTTCATCGCAAGCACCACCTCGTCGATCCCGCCCCGCGCGACGCGCGCGACAAGGCGGTCGATCGTCAGATCCTCGGGCCGCACGCCATCGAGTGCCGACAGCCGCCCGCCGAGCACATGGTAGCGCCCTGGAAACAAGCGCGCACGGTCGAGTGCCCAAAGATCGGCGACCTCTTCGACCACCGCGATGCTGCGATCGTCGCGGCGCGGGTCGGCACAAATGCCACACGGGTCCGCGGTGTCGACGTTGCCGCAGACATAACATTCAGCGAGCCGTTCGTCGACGCGTTCGAGCGCGCGCAACAGCGGCATCAACGCGCCCTCGCGTTTCTTGAGGAGATGCAGCACCGCGCGACGCGCCGACCGGGGGCCAAGGCCTGGCAGTCGGGCAAGCGCGGTCGCAAGCGCTTCGATTTCGGGAGAGGCCATTGGGGAGAGATAGGTTCTAACCCCCTTCCCGTCACCCGGAACTTGTTTCAGGGTCGACCCTGTCGATCGAGCGCCGGAGTCTCGCGGCGATAGGAAGCACACATGCGCATCGTCTTTATGGGAACGCCCGACTTTGCGGTGCCGTCGCTCGACGCGCTCGTTGCGGCGGGGCATCAGGTCGTGGCGGCCTACACGCAACCTCCGCGTCCCGCAGGCCGCGGCAAGGCACTGACCCCCTCCCCCGTCCAGCGTCGTGCCGAGGAACTGGGCATCGTCGTGCGCACGCCCGAACGCCTGCGCGGCGGCGAAGAGCAGGCTGCGTTCGCTGCGCTCGAAGCCGATCTCGCAATTGTCGCCGCTTACGGCTTGCTCCTGCCGCAGCGCATTCTCGACGCCGCGCGATTGGGCTGCATCAATGTCCACGCCTCGCTCTTGCCGCGCTGGCGCGGTGCCGCGCCGATCCAGCGCGCGATCCTCGCCGGCGATGCGGAGACCGGCGTCACGATCATGGCGATGGAAGCAGGGCTCGACACCGGCGCGATGCTCGCGTGCGCCGCAACGCCGATCGTGCGCAAGACCGCGAGCGCGCTGACCGACGAGCTTGCGCAACTGGGTGCCGACCTGCTCGTGGCGACGATAGCCGCACCGCTCGCGCCGCGCGCGCAGCCCGAGGTTGGCATGCTTTACGCGCCAAAGATCGACAAAAGCGAAGCGCGGCTCGATTTCCTGACGAGCGCCACGCAAGTCGAGCGGCAAGTCCGCGCATTCGCCATGAAGCCCGGCGCATTCTTCGAACATGGTGGCGAGCGCGTCCGCATCCTTGCCGCCGATGCGCTGATGACGGCGGCCGGACGGCCCGGCACGACGATCGACGACGCGCTAACAATCGCCTGCAACCCGGGTGCGATCCGCCCGACGGTCGTGCAGCGCGCCGGGCGTGGTGCGATGACACCGGGCGAATTGCTGCGCGGCTGGCCGATCGCTGCAGGAACCCGCCTGACGTGACGGGCACACCATGACGCGGTTCGCGCTGACGATCGAATATGACGGGCAGCCGTTCATGGGTTGGCAGCGCCAGCCGCACGGTCCGACCGTCCAGGCGACGATCGAAACGGCTGCGTCGATATTCGCGCGCGCGCCGGTGGCGGTCCACGCCGCCGGGCGTACCGATGCCGGCGTTCATGCCCGCGCGATGGTCGCGCATCTCGACATCGAACGACCGACGACACCCTACCGTCTGATCGAGGCGATCAATGCGCTGGTCCGACCTGCGCCGATCTCGGTGCTCGATTGTCGCATCGTCGCCCCTGATTTTCACGCGCGCTATTCGTGCACGGGGCGGCGCTACAGCTATCGCATCGTCAATCGCCGCGCGCCGCTTGCGCTCGATACCGGCAAAGCGTGGCGACTGCCGATGGCGCTCGACAGCGACGCGATGCACGCCGCCGCGCAATTACTCGTCGGGCGACATGATTTCACGACGTTCCGGTCTGCGCACTGCCAGGCCGACAGCCCGACGCGGACACTCGATCGGCTCAACGTGATCCGCGACGGCGAGCGGATCACGATCGAAGCGGCGGCGCGGTCGTTCCTGCATCACCAGGTGCGATCGATGGTCGGATGCTTGTCGCTCGTGGGACGGGGCAGGTGGACGAGCACCCATTTGCAACTTGCGCTTGGCGCGCGCGACCGCACCGCGCTCGGCCTGAACGCGCCGCCCGACGGGCTCTATTTCATGGGCGCGGATTATTGAGCAATCCCAAAGACTTCTCGAACATCGTCAGTTGCCACAGCAGCCGACCATGGTCGCGTCGCCCGGCGATATGGTCGTCGGCGATGCGCGCCAGCGTCGCACGCTCGAACCAGCCGGTCTCGGCAAGCACTTCGAGCCGCCTCGCTTCGCCGGCAAGTGGCCCGCGAAACCAGGCACTTACAGGCGTCACGAAGCCCATCTTGCGGCGGTAGAGAATGTCGTCGGGCAAAGTCCCGCGCATGGCGCGTTTCATCAGCCATTTGCCCGTTCCGCCACGCAATCGCATCGCCACCGGCAAGGTCGCGGCGAATTCGACGAGGCGATGGTCGAGCAGCGGCTCACGCGCTTCCAGGCTGACCGCCATGCTCGTGCGGTCGACCTTGGTCAGGATGTCGCCGGGCAACCAGATCTTGAGATCGGCATATTGCGCACGGTCGAGCGGGTCGCGCGCGGGCGCGTCCGCCATCGCCGCGACATAGCGGTCCTCGGCGCGGTGCCCCTGCAGATCGCGGCGGAGACCGGCGGTGAACAGGCTTGCGCGCGCCTCGGGCCCGGTGATGCCTACCGCGCGCGCATAGGCCTCTCCCCCGCCCAGCGCGAGCGCCGCGAACGTCGATTTCGCGCGGAGCGGCTGCGGAGCCCAATCGGCCTTGGGGTAAGCGCGGGCAAGCGCGCCGAACACCGGCCCGCGCCAGCGTTGCGGGACGAGACCGCGCACGCGTTCCTCGGCCGCCTGGAAGCGGTAGCGGCGATACCCCCCAAAGATTTCGTCGGCGCCGTCGCCCGACAGCGCGACCGTCACGGTCTCGCGCGCGAGTTGCGCGACGCGCCAGGTGGCGAGTGCGGAGGCATCGGCGAACGGCTCGTCGAACATCCGCGCGATCGTGCCGGCAGTCGCATAATCGTCGGCGGCGACGATGCGGCTGCGGTGCTTGGTCGCAAAGCGAGTCGCGATCTGTTGCGCGAACTGCGTCTCGTCATGCGCCGCGCTGTCGAAGCCGATCGCGCAGGTTTCGACCGCGCTAGTCGAGCGCGCCGCCATCATCGCGACGACCGTCGACGAATCGACGCCGCCCGATAGGAACGCGCCGAGCGGAACGTCGGCGACCATGCGCGACGCGACCGCCTCTCCCAGGCGCGTGCGCATCTCGTCCTCGAGCGCGGCTTCGCTGCGCGTCGAGCGGTTCGAGAAATCCAAATTCCACCAGCGCACCGGGTCGGGCATCGGTCGGCCGCGCACGAGCGTCAGATGATGGCCGGCCGGAAGCTTCGCTACGCCTGCGATCAGGCAAGCGTCGTCGGGGACGTAGCCGAACGCAAAATAATCCTCGATCGCCTGCGGGCTGATCTCGCGGCGAAGCGCCGGGTGCGCGAGCAGGCCCTTCATCTCGCTGGCGAACGCGATGCCGCCATCGGGCAACCGCGCATAGTGCAGCGGCTTCACCCCCAGCCGGTCGCGCGCCATGAACAGGCTTTGCGTGCGAGCATCGTAGAGCGCGAACGCGAACATCCCGTTCAGCCGTGGGAGGAGCGCTAGGCCCCATGCGCGCCAGCCGTGCAGCAATACCTCGGTATCGCCATCGGTGCGAAACACCGCGCCGCGCGATTGCAGATCGGCTCGCAACTCGGCGAAATTATAGATTTCACCATTGTAGGTGACCGTCAGTTCCGCGTCGGTCATCGGCTGCGGACTGCCTGCGACGTCGATGATCGAGAGGCGACGATGGGCAAGTCCGACCCCCTGCGCGGTCCAGACACCGCCACCATCGGGGCCGCGGTGGACCATCGCATCGGCCATCGCGGTCAGCCGCACGGGATCGACGGGCTTGGCCGTGTCGAGGTGAAAGATGCCCGCGATGCCACACATCGGTTTAGCGCCCGCTCGCCGAACCGAGCATCGCATCGCCGCGTGCCGCGGGATCGCCAAATGCCGCCAGGAACCGTGCAAGCGCCGCGCGTTCCCCCGACACGATGATCGTTGCCGCTGACTGGTCGTCGCCCGCCAGCCGCGTCGCGAGCGTCGCGAGCTTGACGCGTGCGGGGCTCGCATAGGCGCGCCCGCCGACGATCCAGAACGTCACCGTCTCGCGCGGCGTCCCGCGCGCGGCGAGGATGCGACCCGCCCTGCCCCCGGCCAGCGGCGGCAGGTCGGCGGCCCAGGTCCAGCCCGGTGCTGCTCCCTGACCAAAGCCGACGATTTCGCGCCCATGTTCTTGCCACCCATAAAGCGCGACTGCGATGTCGACGCGCGCGCTGCCTGCGTCACCGTAACGTCCATAGAGCCGGTGGTCGGCCCCGTCGAAGCGCGGCACCCAGGCGACCGGGGGCAGATCGCGCACCCGGGTCCACCCCGCGACGCCGGGCAGGTCGATGCGCCCCGTCAGTGCGATGCGTCCGCTGCCCGCTGCGACCGCGTCCCACATCACCGGCAGCGCGGTGGCGGCGATCGCAAGCGGGGCCATCATCAGGACCGGCGCGGTCGGTCGCCAGGGTGAAAAGACGCGCCCGCCCAACCAGTCGTCGCCGATGCGCCGGTCGAAAAAGCGATAGGCGGCGGCCATGATGGCGAGCATCACGACGGCAAAGAACACCCAGCCATAGATCAGATGATCGAGCCCGGTCGCGCGCTCGACCCCGATGAAGTCCGCCGCAAAGATCGTTCCCCACGCGCGCACGCCGTTCGCGAGCACCGGTACGACGCAGGCGAAAGCCATGAAGGCCGCGCGCCGGAGCGTCGAACGAAAGCACAAATTCGCCGCGAGCGTGGCATAGGCGACCATCGCGACGAGAAACTTCACACCCGCACAGGCCTCCGCCACCTCGAACCAACCGGCACGCGTCGTGATGAACACGCCGTCGATGCTGGCGGCGATATTCGTCGCGCCGAGCAGCGCCATCGTCATTTTCGCGGTCAGCGTCTGCATGGGGCCGACGAACTCGTCGCCGAACGGCACGAGAAACACGAGGTAGAAGAGCGGGAAAAGGATCGCGCGCGCGACCGCAGGCCCAAGGATCGCGACGACGCTAGCCTGCACCATGGCCACTACGCCGATATGGCGGACGAGCGCGACCCCGCCCGCCTCGCCAAGCAGCCAGACGATGCCACCGCCAAGCACGAGCGCAAGTCCCGGCGGCCATCCCACCGGCAGGGTGGGCGCGACCTCGTCCGAACGCTGCCACAAGAGCCAGGCAATGATGGGCAAGACGAACAGACAATGCTGGTACGTCGAGACGTTCCACCAAATCGCTGCCATGTCGCCGACATCGCGTGCGAACAGCAGCAGCACCGCGGCGATCGCGAGCGCGAGTGCGACGAGCGGCGCGCGCCACGCGCTCGCGACGGTGCGCTGGAGGATGATTGTCGCCACCCTAAGTTGCCGAGCGAAGCCGAGCGGCAGCGCAGGTCACGCGATCAGTCCCGCGAGCGGTCCCAGCCGTGCCGCCCAGGCATAACGCGCCATCACACGCTCGCGCGCCGCTGCGCCCAGCATGGCGCGGCGTTCGAAATCGCCGAGCAATGCGATGATCGCCTGCACCTGCGCCGCGCCATCGGCGACGACGAAATGCGTGCCGTCGTCGGCGTCGATCCCTCCCGCGGCGGCGGGCGAGACGACGATCGCCTTGGCCATCGCCATCGCCTCCAGCACCTTGTTCTGGATGCCGCGTGCTAGATCCAGCGGCGCGACGACGATATCGGCGGCCTCGATCCAGGGCCTCGTATCGCTGACTTCGCCGGTGACGATCACGCGCTCGCTTGCCAGCGCACGGACGGCGGGGGTCGGAGCGCGTCCGACGATCGCAAACGTCGCCTCGGCGAGCTGCGGAAGCACGTCGCGGGCAAAGCCGGTCACCGCCTCGATGTTCGGCGCATAGTCCATCTGGCCGGTGAAGACGATCAGCGGCCAGTTGGCGGGAACCGGCTCGACCACCCCCGGAGCGAAGTGCGCGGCGTCGACGCCATTCTCGATCACTTGCGCCGGACAGCCGGTGGTGTCCGTGAAAAGTTTCGCCTCGACCTCGCTGACGAACAGTGACGCGTCGGCGCGCTTGGCGGTTGCGATCTCGAAAGCGCGCAGCCGCTTCGCCTCGCGCTGCAGCGCGAGCCGCGACAGGCCGTGCGCTCCCGCCGCCTGTTGCGCGAACTTCGCCGAGTCCATGTCGACGAAATCCATCACGAAGCGTTGCGTCGCGCCCATCGGCACATAGTGCGCCATTTGGCCTGAGAACGCGAACACGGTGCCGATCCGGCCGCTGGCGAGCCGTTGAAGCACTGCCGCTTCAAGCACCGGCATCGCGAACAGCTCGACCGAGGCGGGACGCCCGCTGAACAGCGCGCGCGCGACCGCGATCCCCTTGTTCGCGCTGCGCACCGCGGTCGTGACGCTCGCCGCGACGCGCTCGACGACCTCGACGTGGCGGCGATCGGCAGCGGTGTCGAGCGGAGCGACGACGTGCACCGGGCGCAGCGCCGCCAGTGCCTTCAGAATATGCCACGAACGGATGCGGTCGCCACGATCGGGCGGCCACGGCAGCCGGTGGCTGAGGAACAGGATTTCGTCGCCGCTCACCCCAGCCCCCGTGCGATCATCGGACCGATGCGATTGGCGATCGCGAGCGGCAATTTCTGCCATAATTTCACTTGCATGCTGTATTTGGGATCGAGCGGATTGATCGACCGCGCCGCGCCGACCGAGCGCTTGGCATAGGCAAGCGGTATCCCGTCGAATCCCCAGTTGCGCTTGAAGGCAGCCGCCCCCGTCCCCGCTTTCGACCGCCCGAAGTCGAACCGCGTGCAGCCGCGCGCGCGCGCATGGCGCATCAGCGCGAAATACATGAGCTCGTTCGCGCGCCATGTCCGCGCGTCGGCGGTGCCGCCGCCCCAGTATGGCATCACGGTTCCGCGGTGGTAAAGGCTGAGCACGCTGGCGAGCGGTACGCCGTCCTTGCGCACCATCAAAACGTCGGCGTCGGGACCGAAGGCGTCGAGCACGGCGTCGAACAAGGCGCGCGGGAACACCGGCGTGCCGAGGTTGCGCACGCTGGTTGCATAGACGTGGTAGTGGGCGTCGCGGTCACCCAGATCGACCGTCAACTCGAAGCCGAGCGCGCGCCGCACCTCGGCGCGCTGCTTGCGCGGAATCGCGAGCAGTTCGGCCTCGTCGTCCACCGCGAGCGGGCGCGCGAAGCCAAGATAGGTCGTCGTGTCCTGGTCCCACCCCGTCGGCAGCATGCCGCCGCGCAGCTCGAGCGTGGGGCACGACCGCGACTGGGCAAGTGCCCAAGCCGCGTCGCCGAGCGCATCGGCGGTCGCCTGGTCGTCGGCAAGGATACCGCCCCCGACGGCGAAGCCGCTCGACACGAGCGCGCGACCAAAGAGCGGCGAGTGAATTTCGGTAAGGGGCAGGACGCCGCTTAGCTCCTCGGGGATAGCAGAGACCGCGAACAAACAGTGCGCGGGATGGCGACACGCGCTCGCCACCGCCTCCATCCACTCGGCACGGTGAAACGCCGTCGCGTCGGGGTGCTCCGCGACATAAGCCGAGATCGCGCCCGCGTCGCCGGGCGTCGCCAGCCGGACCTGCGTCATGACAAAAGGGCGCGTTGGCGCTCGACGACCGTGTCGTAACGGCCCCAATCGAAATCGCGCGTCACGCGCGCCAGCTTGCCCGCCATCGCGCGCAAATTGGTATAATGCCGCAGCCGCGACTTCAGCGGGGCGCCCGCCACGCGCGGCTGGCCGGAATCGATTTCCCATGGGTGGAAATAAAACGCCGCGGGTCTGGCTTCGTCGCGATTGACGCGGGCGATCGCCCACCGTGATACGGCATAGGGGAAAAGGCGAAAAAACCCGCCCCCCCCCGCCGCGAACACGCGGTTACCGACGCGCACCGTGGTAACGGGCAATTCGATCAGCGGGCTATCGGCGACCGGTCGGAACGCGCCGCGCGGTGCCTCGGGCCAGCCGTAATGATCGTGCCGGACCGGCGCGACGCTCGACGAATAGGCATAGCCGGCATCGGCCAGCGCGCGGTGCGCCCACGGCGTACGCGCGTCGATCGAGAAGCTCGGTGCGCGGTAGCCGGTGACCGCAACGCCGCCCGCATCCTCGAGCGTCTTTTGCGTACGGTCGACATCGGCGCGAAACTGATCCGGGGTCATCGTAAAGACGCGGGCATGATCCCAACCGTGGCTCGCCAGCTCGTGACCGCCAGCGACGATCCGCCGGATCAAGGCGGGATGCGCCGCGGCGACGCAGCCGAGCGTGAAGAACGTCGCCTTGACGCCCGCCGCGTCGAAGAGCGCGATCACGGCATCGGTATTGGCCTCGACACGCCGTTCGAGCGACGGCCAGTCGGCGCGGTCGATCGTGCGCTCGAACGCGCCGACCTGATACCAGTCCTCGACGTCGACCGAGAGCGCGTTGAGCATCGCCCGCGCCCTCAGGCGGAGCGCGCGCGCGGGACCGCCGCCTCGTCGCGCTCGACCCAGTCGATCATCAGCGTCAACACCCGGCGTAGTGCCGCCTCCTGATTTTCGAGCTGACGTTCGAGGAGCGCGACGCGATCGGCGAGTTCGTCGGTCGAAGGATGTTCGGCGATGCCAGCGTTTGCGGCCTCTGTCGGGGCCGCGCCTTGATCGGCCCCGAAGTCGGCCAGCACCTGGCTGACAAGCGCACCGTCGATCGCGTCACGATCCTCGATCGCCGCCATCAGCATCACGCGCGTCGCAAGCTGGTTCACGCGGCGCGGAATGCCGCCCGACGCCGCGTGCAGCGCCGCCGCCGCGCCCGCGTCGAAGTGCGGCCGCCCGCTGCTGCCCGCGACATGCAGTCGGTGCTCGAGATAGGCACCGACCTCGCCCGCGCCCATCCCGTCGAGGTGATGTGTGGCGATGACGCGCTGGCGCAATTGTTCGAGTTGGGGCGACGCGAGCCGGTCGCGGAACTCGGGCTGGCCGAGCAGCAGGATCTGCAGCAACGCGCGCCCGCCCGATTGGAAGTTCGACAGCATCCGCAGCTCTTCGAGCGCGGACACGGGCAGATTCTGCGCCTCGTCGACGATCAGCAGCGTCTTGCGCCCCTCACGCGCGCGGTCGACGAGATAGCGTTCGATCCGGTCGAGGAGCTGCGCCTTGGCGACGCCCTGCGTCGGCAGGTCGAACCCTTGCGCCGCCAGCCGCAGCACATCGTCGCCCTCGACCTGTGTCGAGACGAGCTTGACGATCGCCACGCGCGTCGGGTCGAGCCGCTCCATCAGCAGCCCGACGAGCGTGGTCTTGCCCGCGCCGACCTCGCCCGTCACGACGACGAACCCCTCGGCCTGCTGCAGGCCATAGCCGAGATACGCCATCGCCTTCTTGTGCGTCGCGCTTTCGAACCAGAACGCCGGATCGGGCGTCAGCGCAAACGGCGGCGCGTTCAGCGCATAATGATCGACATAGCTCATCGCACTTACCCTTACTCGGTCATGCCTTATCAGAACGTGTAGCGCACGCCCGCTTGCGCCGCGCCGACCAGGGTCGAATCGAACCCGTCGACGTCGGTCGAATAGAGGCCAAGCGAGCCGGTCGCCGACAGCCGCCGACTGAAATTATAATAATAGCTGCCGGAAA
>JAYTAR010000396.1:0-7535 GCA_043737455.1 Sphingomonadales bacterium
GCCAACGGCGCGAGCAGGGTGACGCCACCTAATCCGATCCATGCGTACATCGTGCCTACCGACACGCCCGACAGCCGCCGCTGCAACAGCGACCCTATCGCCCAAAGCAGCGACGCCAGCGCGGTAAGCAGCAGGCCGGGCACTTCACGCCCCGCCGCTGGATCGAACACGAGCAGTCCGCATCCGGCCATCGCGAGCGCGATGCCGCCAATGCGCGGCAGGCCGATCCGTTCGCGCAGAAACACGACCGCAAGGATCAGCGAGAACGGTGCACCGAGCAAGCTTGCGATCGCCAATGCGCCAAGATTATGCGTCACCATCGTCGACAGATTGACGAGCGCGAAAAACAGCCCGCCGATGACTGCCGACAAGCCGAGCAACTCGCGCATCCGCCCCGGCACGACGCGCAGCCACGGCAGGCAGACGAGCAGCACGATCGCTTGGCGAAGCAGCGCTGCGGTAAACGGGGGGACCAGCGTGACCGACAGTTTCACTGCGATGAGGTTCAAGCCCCAGACCAGGTTGATCGCCAGCGCGACGCCGAGGTCGAACGGCCCGAATCGTGCTGCTGTGGTCACGTGGCCGCGCCTAGCGCGAAGCGGCGACCCGGGGCGACTCCTTATCATCGCCACGCGCATAGACGCCGCGCAGGTTGGGATGCGTGACGAAGCTGTCGGTTTGCCCGATGACGGTCTCGCCGGCCCCCAGGATGAGCATGCCGCCGGGCTCGAGCGCGTCGTCGAGCCGTGCGAACACCGTGCGTCGATGATGCTCGGGCAGATACATCATGACATTGCGACAAAGGATCAAATCGAACTTGCTAAGGGCGGGCTCGAACAGGCTGTGCGTCGAAAAACGAACCGCCCGGCGCAATTGCGGATCGGCGACCCATTGGTCCCCCTGCGGCTCGAACCAGCGCAGCATCGTGCGCACCGGCAACCCGCGCTGGATCTCGAAAGCCGAATAACTGCCCGCGACCGCGCGCGCGACCGCGCTTGCCGACACGTCGGTGCCGACGATTTCGACGCGCCAGCCGGTCCAGCGTACGGCATCGCCCAATATCTGCATCGCCAGCGAATAGGCCTCCTGCCCCGTCGCGCACCCTGCCGACCACAGCCGCAGACGCCGCATCGTCGCACGTTCGCGGCGAAGCTCCTCGAATACTACGCGGTCGAGCTGATCGAAAACCGCAACATCGCGAAAGAACGAGCTCTCGTTATTGAGCAGCGCCTCAACGACTGCCGTGCCCAACGCCGCCTCGCCTGGCTGCGCGATGCGCGCGGCAAGCGCGTCGAGATCGGCAAGCTCATGCTCGCGCATCAACGGCTTTAGCGCCGCCTCGACGCGCCAGCTGCGCTGCGCCAGAATCTGCTGGCCGGTGCGCGCCTCGAGCAGCGCGGCAAGAATGCGCGTCGCACCGCAGGCAAGGCCGGGCACGCTCATGAAAATGCCCGGGCGGCAAGGAAGGCTGCCAGCTGCGCGGGTCCTGCGATCAGGCTGGCATGGCCCGCACGCGCAACGACACCGGGCATGCCCCAGATCGTCGAGGTCGCGCTGTCCTGTACGATGATGGTTGCATTGACCGCGACGAGTGCCTCGACCCCGCTCGCTCCGTCGCGCCCCATCCCGCTCAACACCACTCCGACCGCGCTGGCGCCGACCGCGCTGGCGATCGTGGCGAACATCGGATCGACCGAAGGGCAATTCCGGGTCGCCGAAACCGCGGCACTCAGTTCGACCGACAGCGCGTCGCGCCATCCGCGCACCAACATATGCGCGTTGCCAGGGGCGACGACGATCTCTCCGCGACGCACACGCATGCCATCGGTTGCGATACGCACCGGGCGCTGCGCCATGGCGTGCAACTGCGTCGCAAAACTGGCGGTGAATGCTGGCGGCAGATGCTGCGTGACGAAGATTGGCGCATCGACGTTCGCGGGAAGCGCTCCCAAAAACGTCGCGAGCGCGCCGATGCCGCCGGTCGATGCGCCGATGCCAATTGCCGACGCTGCCATCGTTGGTGCGGTGCGCAGCGGAAACAAGCCAAGCGGGCGTTCGCTGCTCCGCGCTTGGCCGAGCCGAATGACCTTAGCCACCAGCATCGCGCCAAAGGCCTGCCCCAACCCTCCTGCATCAGGCTTTTCGAGAGTGTCCGCAGCGCCAAGCGCAAGCGCCCGCAACGTGACCGCCGCGCCCGCAGCAGCCGTCGTCGAAACGATCAGCACGTTGGGGCGGTGTAAATTACTCAGCAGTTCGGGAAGGACCGCCAACCCGTCACGACCGGGCATGGTCAGGTCGAGCAGAATGACGTCGGGACTGGTTTCCGCCGCACGCGTCAGCGCTTCGGAACTCCCGCGCGCAGTCGCGACCAGCACGAGGCCTTCTGCTTCGGTAATAATGCGCGCAAGCGCCGCACGGGCGACTGCCGAATCGTCGACGATCATGACGCGCACAGCGGGGCCGGGCGCGGTGTTTCGCATCGCTCCCGAATCCGCGGTCGTGCCGCACGCCTCAGGCGAGGCCGACAAATTGCAGCTTGCTGGCGAGCGTGTCGCGGTCGAACGGTTTCATGACATATTCGTCTGCGCCCGCCGCGAGCGCCGCTCGGATATGCGCTTGTCCGTTCTCGGTCGTGCAAAACACGACCTTGGGGCGCGGCGTGATGTCGCTTTGGCGCAGCGCGCGCAGGAATTCGATTCCGCTCATGACCGGCATGTTCCAATCGAGCAGCACGACATCAGGGGCTTTGGCCCCGCATTTCGCCATCGCCTCGGCACCATCGCCAGCCTCGTCGACGACAAAGTCGAGCGTTTCGAGGATATGGCGCGCGACTTTTCGAATGACTTTCGAATCGTCGACCACAAGGCACGTCTTGGACATAAATTCTTCCTGCAGGCCGTTGGAACGATTGGCTTAACCAGCGAGCGTAACCGGAGGGTTAATCAGCCTCGCCGGATCGAGCAGTAGTGCGAAACCGTTTAAAGTGGTCAGGCGACCGGTAGCGACCGCGCGCCACTCCGGCGACAACGGAACGGTCTCGAGCGGATCACATGTGGCATCGTCGACCACGTCGATGACGCGGTCGACGCCGATCGCAAAGCGGTGGCCCTCGTGATTGATCAGCACCGCGCGCGCGGCGTTCGTGCCGGGGCCAGCACCGACCGCGACCGACGCGTCGACGACGGTGACAAGCTGACTGCGGATCGCGGCAAGGCCTGCGACATGGGCTGGCGCAAAGGGGATCGGCACGACGTCGCCAAGGTCGGCAACCGCCTCGATAGCGGTCGCGGCAAAGGCTACGCGCTGCCCGGCGATCTCGACCAACAGGTGCAGGCTCATGCCGCTTTCCTTGCGACCGCGACCAGGTCAGCGAGCGTGGCACGATCGTAGCGCGCGACTTCGGGACCGCCGTCGGCGCTGCGAGCGAGTGCGATCTCGCCCTCGCTTGCTCCTGGATGTTCAATCGCCAAGCGGATCGACAGTTCAGCCGCGGGTAGCGGTCCGAAGCGGACTTCATACCCCGCCGCGTCGAGAAGTGGCGCGAGCAATGCCTGCGCCCATGGCGTCGGTTCGAGTTCGATCGCCGCGATCGGGCGCGACGATCGTACCGGCGTAGCGATACCGTCGAACAAGGTGAGCGCGTCGAGCAGCGCGTGCGACACGCCGTCGATCTGGAGCAGCGCCTCGACCCCGCCGTGGCCGACCGGCACCGGTGAAGGCATGGGGACCAAGTCGGCGATGGCGGCAAGCGGAAGGACCAGATGTCGGCTGCCGTCGGACAGGATCGCGGCCGGCCCATCGTGGGGCTCCACGACCGCGCAGCGTGCAATGGGCATCGGCACACCGTCGACCTTGACGAAAGCGCGGCCGCCGCAGCTGGTCCAGTCGGTGGCGGCAACCTCGATAAGGCGATCGACGAGGACCGCGCGCACCGCGATGCGCTGACCCCCGACCGCGGTCGCGATTAGCACCGTCGGCACCTCTGCCGAAGTGACGGGGGGCTCGGTCACGACCGGCGTGCGCATGACCCCGGCACGATCGGCGAGCGCAACCGGATCGAGCACCACCAGCGGTGCGCCGTCGCTGCCCAGGCTTTGCCCTGCGAACAATCCGATCGCTGCCAGCCCTGGCGCGAGGGCGCGGATGACGAGTTCCTGCGGATCGCCGATCGCGTCGACCGCGAGCACGTAACGCTGGCCGCTCGTCGTCGCGACCACGACCGCGAGCGTTGGTGGCTGCGCCACGAGGCCCAGCAGGTCGGCGAGTGCGAAGGCGGGCAGCACCGTGCCGCGGACGACCGCGATCATGCCGCCGCCGATCGTCTCGAGCCGGGCCTTGCCGAAGCGCAGCGACACGACTTCCTCGATCGCATTACGCGACACGGCAAAGCGCTGCGTGCCGACGTACAGCGTCAGCGCGGTCACGATGCTGAGCGTCAACGGTGCGCGCAGCGTGATCGACAGGCCCTTCCCCGGCCGGTTGACGAGCGCGACTGTGCCGCCCAATCGTTCGACATTGGCACGCACGACATCCATCCCGACGCCGCGCCCTGAAATCTCTGTGACATCGCTGCGCGTCGACAGCCCTGGCGCAAAGATGAGCTGTGACGCGCTTGCCGAGTCGAGCGTCGCGGCACGGCCGGCATCGATCACGCCCGCCGCGACCGCACGAGCGACGAGTGCCGCAAGATCGATGCCGCGACCATCGTCGTCGATCTCGATGCCGATTTGATTGCCTGATTGATGCGCGGCGATCCGCAAGATGCTCGTACTCGGTTTGCCCAGCGCGGCGCGTTCGCCAGGAGTCTCGATGCCGTGATCGATGGCGTTGCGCACGATATGGATGAGCGGATCGCGGATCGCTTCGACCATTTCGCGATCGATCTCGACGTCGGCCCCCGCAATCTCGAGCCGCACCGATTTGCCGAGCGTGTTGGCGGTATCGCGCACCAGCCGCGGCAGCGCGGAGAACAAGCGATCGATCGGCTGCATGCGCGTTCGCGTCACACTGTCGCGCAAATCGCCGACGATCGCCGACAGCCGCTCGAAACCGACGCGGACCGCATCGTCGTCGGTGCGCTGTGCCAGGGTGCGGGCAAGGTCGTTGCGCACCAGCACGAGGTCGGAGACTTGCGCCATCAGTGCCTCGAGCAATGGCACCGCGACCCGTACGCTGCGCATTGGCGACGCGCGCGCCGCGTCGCTTACGATCGCTGCGGAGGGGCGATCGAGCGCCGCGATCAGATCGGCGTCGCTCGCTGGCGGCGGCACTTCCAGGCGGCTGTCGGGATCGAGCGCGGCGGTCAGATGCGCGATGCGGTCGACGATACCGAGCATCGCGCCGACGAGCGCGACGTCGGCCACGCGCGCGCCCGATCGGACGTTGGCGAGTGCGGTTTCGGCACCGTGCGCGAGCGCGGCAATACGCGGCAGGTCGAGGAAGCCGCAGCTTCCCTTGACGGTGTGGACGAAGCGAAAAATCTCGTCGAGGCGGCGGGTATCGGCGGGCTGGGCCTCCCACGACAGCAAAGCATCACCAAGCGCGTCGAGCATCTCGCGCGTTTCGGCGACGAACTCGCCGGTCAGCTCATCCATGCTCGCCCGCTCCGCCGCATCGCAACCTGCGCTATGCCGGGCGGCTGGTTAACAAGCGCTTATGCGCGACCCAGCGACACGCCGAACAGCAGAAAGCCTTCGCCATCGGACACTTGCGCTTTGCCCCCGCTTTCGATCGCCAGCCGGTTGACGAGCCACGCGGCGGCGGCACGCGGCGTCAGCCCGCCATCGGGTGTCTGGCCGACGAGTGCCGTGCGGAGTTCGGGGTCGAGCAGGATGCGCGGCCCCTCGGCCCGTACCGCTATGTCGGTGCGGCCACCGACGACCTCAGCCGCAATGTCGAGCCGCCCGCCACGGACCAAAGCGTCACCCGCGATCAATGTCAGGTTGAGCAGTGCCTTGATCGACGATTTCGCGAGCGTCGGCTCCTCGATCAACCAACCGACCGCAATTCGTCCGTCGGCCCCGTAAAGTCCCTCGATCGCGGCGCGCGCCTCGCGCGTGTCAACCGCCTCGCCGAAACCACCCGCCGCGCCGAATGCCAGTCGAAAGAACTTCAACTTGTTCGCCGACGCCTTGGCGCTGTCGCTGAGCAATTCGACGCAGCGCGCGCGCATTTCGGGGTCGGTCTCGTCGGCAAGCAGCTCGAGCCCGTTGTTGAGCGCGCCGACCGGGCTCAGCAGATCGTGACACAGCCGCGAACACAACAGGCTGGCGAAATCGATCGGCGTCATCGTCATGGATACTTCCTTATTCACTGGCCTGTTCACGGGCCGGTCCACCTTACCTGCCGCTTTGGCCGACCGGGTCGTACGTCGCAAGCGTGACCCGCTCGAACGCGTTCGGCGTTGTCGCGATCCAAGCGCTGAGCTCACCCCCCGCGACGATCAGCCACACCTCGCCAATGCGTCCGATCATGCCGGCATCGGTCGCCGAGGGTTCGGCATGCCCGGTGGGATGCGAGTGATAGGATCCGATCACGCCAGGTCCGCCCCCGCGCGCCGACCGAATGGCGGCAAACACGACCTGCGGGTCGACTTCGAAATGCCACTTCGGGTTGTCGGCAACATTGTTCGCTTCGACGATGGCATCGACGCGCCCGCGCTCGCCGAGCAGAAGCCCGCAGACCTCGCGCTCGCGGTCGGCCGCCGCGAGCGTGACGATGCGCACAGCGTCGCCGGTTGATATCGTCACCTGCATCGCCACATCGTTACGCAATGAACGCGGGGGTTTCCACGATTTCGATCACGATCGCGCCCGACATGGGCGGGTGGCGGCTCGACCGCGCGCTCGCTGCCAGCATCGCGACGCTGTCGCGTGAACGGTTGAAGGGGTTGATCGCCGCTGGCCATGTCCGTGCGGACGGCACGCCGATGCGTGACCCTGCGACGAAGGCATTGGTCGGCACTCGGCTCGACATCGACGTGCCCGACGCAATCCCGGCGCATAATTTGGCGCAGGACATCGCGCTCGATATCGTTTTCGAAGACGATCACTTGCTGGTGGTGGACAAGCCCGCAGGGTTGGTCGTGCACCCCGCGGCGGGCAATGCCGATGGCACGCTCGTCAACGCACTGCTTCATCATTGCGCCGGGCGGTTGTCGGGCATTGGCGGTGTCGCACGCCCCGGAATCGTTCACCGGATCGACAAGGACACATCGGGGTTGCTCGTCGTCGCGAAAACCGATCCCGCGCACGAAGGGCTGTCGCGCCAGTTCGCAAGCCACAGCGTCGACCGACGCTATGCCGCGATTGTCGCTGGCCTGGCCAATGGGGGCACGATCGACGCTGCGCTGGCGCGAAGCCCGCACGATCGCAAGAAGGTTGCGCTCGTCGCCCCGGGGCAGTCGGGTGGCAAGCGCGCGGTGACGCGCTACACGCTCGTCGAGCCTCTCCGACACGCTTCGATGGTCGAATGTCGCCTCGAAACTGGGCGGACGCATCAGGTGCGCGTACATATGGCATCGATCGGTCACCCCC
>JAYTAR010000397.1:0-3035 GCA_043737455.1 Sphingomonadales bacterium
CATGTAGCTGACGCCCGACGGGGTGCGCGCATTATCCTCGAGCACCCAGAAATCGCCCGGCCCGGTGCGCACCAGGTCGGTCCCGCAGATATGGCTCCAGATCCCGTGCGGCGGGCGGCTGCCGACGATCTCGGCGCGGAACTGCGGGTTGGTCAGCACCAGCGCCTCGGGGACGATGCCGTCCCTCAAGATGCGGCGCGCGCCGTAAATGTCGTCGAGGAACGCGTTGATGGCCTCGACGCGCTGGACGATCCCGTCGCTCAGCTTTGTCCATTCGGATGCCATGAACACGCGCGGCACGATGTCGAAGGGGATGATGCGCTCGGCGGCATCCTCATCGCCATAGACCGCAAAAGTGATGCCAAGCTGGCGGAACGTCGCCTCGGCCGACGCCTGGCGACGCGCCAATTCGGCCTTTGGCGTCTCCATCAGCCAGCGCGCGAGCGCGGCGAATTCGGGACGCGGCGCGTCGCCACCCATCCCCCAGAGTTCGTCGAACGGCGCCCGCGTCATCACGTCGAAGAGTGCAAGGCTTCGACGCGGTGCACAAGCGGCGATTGCCGACGACATCGCGGCGCACGATCGGAACGTTAATAAAAGTGCGACGTTGCCGCGCGATGAATAACATCTTCACGACCGAACACACGTTAATCGACAAGCTTCATGCCTTCATCGCCAACCCGCTTTTCCCATGCGTGGGTGCCAAATCGGCCTTGTCGAAGCACCAGATCAAGGTGGTGGTCGCTCGCTCGATCACAAGCGCGTGGAACGACCTGCAGATCCATGCGGCGCTGATGTCGTTCGTCGGCGACTATCGCCGCAACCGGCGATTGTTCCAATCGGTCGCGGTGATCTTCGAGGGGCCACGTCTGCTCGACGAAGCTCATTTCGAGCGCGCTATATGGTCACGCATCCAGTCGATGAGCGACAAGGATGTGTGGCTAGGTCAGCAATATGACAAGACGGTTTCGCCCGACCCCGCAAACCCGCATTTCTCGTTGAGTTTTGCGGGGGAGGCATTCTTCGTCGTTGGCCTGCATCCCCGCGCCAGCCGCAAGGCCCGCCGCTTCGTCGCGCCCACGATGATCTTCAATCTGCACGATCAGTTCGAGCGGCTGCGCGCGGAGGGACGCTATGAAAAGTTGCGCGCCTCGATCCTCGAGCGGGACGAGCGTTATTCGGGATCGCTCAACCCGATGCTCGCGCGCCACGGTGAAATGTCCGAGGCGCGGCAATATTCGGGACGCCGCGTCGAGGAGAGCTGGGGCTGCCCATTCGCTTATCGCGGCCCGGACAAGGCAGCACACCGCGATGCTGCCTGACGCGACCGCACCGCCGACCAGCGCGAGGATCGCGCCACGCTCGGGGACCGCATTCGAGCTCAACGCGGGCCAGACGCTAACGGTCATCGACCCGCTTGGCATGCAAGTTGCCGATCTGCTTGCGTTCAATCGACAAGACGTCGGCGAGGTCATCTCGTCGGGACGCACGCTCGACTATGCTTCGAAGCTGTATCTGACGACCGGCGACACCTTGTGGTCGAACCGTTCGCGGCCGATGCTCGACATTGTCGAAGACCGCGTCGGGCGCCACGATTTCCTGCTGACACCCTGTTCGAAAGACACTTTTCGAATCATTTATGGCGATACGCAGCCGCACCAGGGCTGCTTTGGTAACTTGGCGCAAGCGCTGGCCCCGTGGGGCGTCACCGATGACATGATCCCCGTCGCGTTCAATTGCTTCATGAACGTGCCCATCGCCGCCGACGGCAGCTTCGAAGTGTTGCCGCCGCTGAGCAAGGCAGGCGATTACATCGCCTTTGTCGCGCGAATGGACTTGATCATCGGACTTACCGCCTGTTCGGCGCTGCAATCGAACGGTGGCAGTTTCAAGCCGATCGACTGGCGCATCGACTGAGCCGAGCGCGCGTTATGCTCGACTATTAAGCACGTTGATGGCGGCATGAACGCGCGCTTCGACCTCGTCACGGTCGAGACCGAGCGGAATCGCAGCACCGACGCGAAACGTGACCGTGCCGCTGCGCTTCCAGAATGATTTCCATCCCCAGGTTCGACCGCTGTCGACGGCCACCGGTACGATTGGCAGCGCCAGCATCTTGTAAAGCCCGGCAATTCCTGGACGGAGCGCGGGGCTTTCCCCATGCGGCACGCGCGTCCCTTCGGGAAAGATCACGATCACGCGCTGATCGGCGATTGCTGCGCGCCCGGCACTCAGCAACTGGCGGAGCGCCTTTGCGCCAGCCTCGCGCTCGATCGGAATGACGCCGTGCAACCGCGCTGCCTCACCCCAGATCGGTACTTTCAAAAGCTCGGCCTTGAAGACGACCGCCGGGCGATCGAACACGCGCAGCGTCTCGAACGTCTCGAAAAACGTTTCATGCTTGATGGCGACGATCGCGCCCGACTGCGGCAGCTCGCCCTCGATCACCAGCCGCGTCCCCATCAGCCAGCGCGCGCACCAATGCTGAAACTGCGCCCAGGCGCGCGGAATGGCGAGCGCCGCGCGCGGATTGTGCGGCGCGATGATCACCGTGGCCACGCAATAGGGGATGCTGCCGAGGTAGAAGACCAGGGCGTAGACGATCGAGCGCAGCACGTTCATGCGCCCGCCAGCGCGGCCGCGCGCCGCAACAGATATTTGGTATATTCGCGCGCAAGCACCGCGAAGCGATCGTCGCCGCGGACCGCGTCGGGCACGATGCGCACCTCGGCGCCGGTAACGCGCGCTAATTCGAAGCGTGCGCGCGCCATATGCCAGTCGGTCGTGACCAGCCGGACCGAACGGTAGTTGCGCGCGCGCAGCCACGCCGCGGTCTGGTCGGCATTGTCGCGCGTGAAATCGGCCTCGTGATCGAGATCGACGCAACAATCGAGCAGCGCGCGCGGCAGCGCATTCTCGCGGGCGAGCGATGCACGCCCGACGCCCATGCCGACGCCGCTGATCAGCATGCGTTTCGCGTTCCCGCGCGCGAGCATCTTGGCCCCGCGTGCGATCCGACCCACGCCGCCGGTCGG
>JAYTAR010000398.1:0-3035 GCA_043737455.1 Sphingomonadales bacterium
TACCGTCCCTGAATCGGCGTCAAAGCCGTCCATCGGCGTCGAGCGCATAGCCCGCCGAGCGCACCGTACGGATGATGTCGGGACGCCCGCCCTCGTTGATCGCCTTGCGCAATCGTCGGATATGCACGTCGACGGTGCGTGGCTCGATATCGCTATCGTGCCCCCAGACGCTGTCGAGCAGCCGCTCCCGCGAGAATACCCAGCCGGGATGCTCGAGAAAGTGTTTCAACAGCCGGAATTCGGTCGGCCCCAGCGCGACGGTGCTGCCCGACCGTCGCACCTTGTGCCCGACGGTGTCCATCTCGACGTCGGCGTAGATCAGCGCCTCCCCCGCGAGCGCGGGCCGCACGCGGCGCAGCACTGCACCGACGCGCGCGACCAGCTCGCGCGGCGAAAACGGTTTGGTGACATAGTCGTCGGCACCGGTTTCGAGGCCGCGTACCCGGTCTTCCTCCTCGCCGCGCGCGGTCAGCATGATGATCGGCACGTTCGCGGTTTCGGGCATGCGGCGCAGGCGGCGGCAGACCTCGATCCCCGACAGCCCCTCGATCATCCAGTCGAGCAGGACGATGTCGGGGGCATTCTCCTGCGCGAGCAGCAGCGCCTCCTCGCCGTCGGCAGTCTGCTTGACGTCGAAATCCTCACGGCGAAAGTGATAGACGAGCAGCTCGGCAAGCGCGGCGTCGTCCTCGACAAGCAGCATCTTGGCGCGTGGCATGTCAGACTCCTGCACTTTCTTCGGGGAAGCTCTCGCTGCGGTCGCGCTCGGCCATGTGCTCGCCGGTCGCCGCGAAATAGACCATTTCGGCGACGTTGGTGGCATGGTCGCCGACGCGCTCGAGGTTCTTGGCGACGAACAGCAGATGTGCGGCGTCGCTGATCGTCGGCGGGTATTCGACCATGTACGTGACCAATGTCCGGAAGATCGAATTGTAGAAATCGTCGACGACGCGGTCGCGTTCGTTGACGCGCACCGCCGCCGCCGCATCGCGCGCGGCGAACGCGTTCAGCACGTCATGGACCATCTCGGTCGCGACCTGCGCCATGCTGGGCAGCAGCGACAGCGGCTCGATCTTGCGCCGCCCCTCGATCGCGCCGACGCGCCGGGCGATGTTCTTGCCATAATCGCCGATGCGTTCGAGCACCGCCGCGATCTTCAGCGCCGCGACCACGTCGCGCAGGTCGTCCGCCATCGGCGCGCGCAAGGCGATGATCTGGACCGCGAGCTTTTCGACCTCGGCCTCGAGCTTGTCGATCGCCTTGTCGCCCTCGATCACCTGGCGTGCGAGTTCATGGTCGCGCCGGACGAGCGCCTCCATCGCATTGGTGATCGCGGCTTCGGCACGCCCGCCCATCTCCGCAATATGCCCGCGCAGCTGGCCGATTTCATTGTCGAACGCCTTGACCGTATGTTCGGTATTCGGGGTCATCAGCCGTACCTTCCGGTGATGTAATCCTTGGTCCGCTCGGCCTTTGGATTGGTGAAGATGTCCGACGTGACGCCGTATTCGACGAGGTGGCCCAAGTGGAAGAACGCGGTCCGCTGCGACACCCGCGCGGCCTGTTGCATGTTGTGCGTGACGATGACGATGGCATAGCGCCCGCGCAGCGCGTGGATCAATTCCTCGATCTTGGCGGTCGCGATCGGGTCGAGCGCCGAACACGGTTCGTCCATCAGGATGACCTCGGGATCGACCGCGATCGCGCGCGCGATGCACAGCCGCTGCTGCTGCCCGCCCGATAGCGCGGTGCCCGATTCGTCGAGCCTGTCCTTGACCTCTTCCCACAGCCCCGCGCGGATCAAGGATTGTTCGACGACCGCGTCCATGTCGCTTTTGGCCGAGGCCAGCCCGTGGATGCGCGGCCCGTAAGCGACGTTTTCATAGATCGATTTGGGAAACGGGTTCGGCTTTTGAAACACCATGCCGACGCGCGCGCGCAGCTGCACGACGTCCATGTCGGGCGCATAGATGTCCTCGCCGTCGAGCGTGATCTCACCCTCGACGCGCGCCGACGCGACGGTGTCGTTCATCCGGTTCAACGTGCGCAGGAACGTCGACTTGCCACAGCCCGAAGGGCCGATGAACGCGGTCACATTTTCCTGATCGACGTCGATCGACACCGCGTCGATCGCTTTCTTCGCGCCATAATAGACCGACACGTCGCGGGCCGACATCTTGGGCGTGGGAGCGTTTGGAATTGTCATTACCAGCGGGTCTCGAAACGGTTGCGGAGGTAGATCGCGATGCCGTTCATCGCGAGCAGAAAGACCAATAGCACGATGATCGCCGCGCTGGTCTTTTCGATGAAGCCGCGCGAGATCTCATCGGACCACAGGAATATCTGCACCGGCAGCACGCTCGACGGATCGGCGATGCCCGACGGCGGCGTCGCGATGAAGGCGCGCATGCCGATCATCAGCAGCGGCGCGGTCTCGCCCAGCGCACGCGCCATGCCGATGATCGTGCCCGTGAGAATCCCGGGCAATGCGAGCGGCAGGACATGGTGGAACACGACCTGGATCGGCGACGCGCCGACGCCCAGCGCCGCATCGCGGATCGATGGCGGCACCGCCTTGATCGCGTTGCGCCCGGCGATGACGATCACCGGCATCGTCATCAGCGCGAGCGTCAGCCCGCCCACGATCGGTGCCGAGCGCGGCAATCCCCAGGTGTTGAGGAATACGGCCAGACCCAGCAGCCCAAAGATGATCGACGGCACCGCCGCCAGATTGTTGATCGAGACCTCGATCAGGTCGGTCCAGCGGTTCTTGGGCGCATATTCCTCGAGATAGATCGCCGACAGCACGCCGATCGGAAACGCCAGCACGATCGTGACGAGCATCGTCAGCAGCGACCCCTTGAACGCGCCCCAGATACCCACTTGGGTGGGATCGGTCGCGTCGCTGTCGGTCAGGAATTGCGTGTTGAAGCCGCGCGACACGACCCCCTTGGCGTCGAGCGCGCGGTAGATCGCCCGCGACTCGGCGTCGCCCACCTCACCGCTTTCGGCATTGGCGATCGCCGCGGAGGCCG
>JAYTAR010000399.1:0-3022 GCA_043737455.1 Sphingomonadales bacterium
AATGTGCTGCCAGCCTGCCCGAGCTTCCTAACGCCAAACGGACGCGTTACGTCGAGACGCTGGGAATCACGGCCTATAATGCCGACGTCATTACCGCCGATGCCGACACCGCTGAATGGTTTGAGGCGCTGCTCGCCCATGGCGTCGAAGCGAAGGCAGGCGCGAATTGGCTGACCTCCGAATTGTTCGGGGCGCTCAATCGGATGAGCCGCGATCTGGCTGATTCGCCCGTCGGTCCGGCCGCAGCCGCCGAGCTGCTAAAGCTGGTTGCCGACGGAACTCTGTCGGGAAGCATGGCGAAGACGGTGTTCGAGGCGATGCTTGCTTCAGGTGAAGACGCGTCCGCGATCGTCGAGCGTGAGGGATTGCGTCAGACAAGCGACACTGCTGCGATCGATGCGGCCATTGCCGCGATCCTCACGGCGAACGCCGACAAGGTTGCCCAATATCGCGCGGGCAAGGAAGCGCTGTTCGGCTTCTTCGTTGGCCAAACGATGAAGGCAATGGGCGGCAAGGCGAACCCGACGATGATAAACGACCGACTGCGCGCGGTGTTGGCCTAGCACGATCTTTCCGCGATTTGTGTCGCCATTCGAATAAGATATGCTGGTTGGTCGGGGGTGAATGGCGTATGATTCGACCGATTGCATGTGTCCTGGCGATACTATGCAGTTCGCTGTCCCCGCAGGCGGTGACGGCGCAGGAAAAGACTGCGACGAAGGCTAACTTTACGCTTCCCACTGGGGGCGCCAAGATCGTGTTGTTCCGTCCGGACGTGACCGTCGGTGCGCAATCGATGGGTGGGCTTTTCGAACCCAATGCCGACTGGACCGATCAGGCGCGCGCAGCGATCGAAGCGGCGCTGATGGACGCCAAGACTCGCCTTGGCGGCGAGATCATCGTGATGGGCGACGTGGGCAGCAACGAAGCCAAGCTCGTCGCCGATTACCGATCACTGTTTCGCGCGATAGCCGCCTCAGCGCTTGAATATCAGATGTTCGTTGGTAACCGACTGCCGACGAAGAAGAACAGCAACGATCTGACGTATACGTTGGGCCCCGGCATAGCGCCACTGGCCGCCTCTACTGGGGCTGACTATGGGCTTTTCCTTTATACTGAAGATCAATACGGCTCAACGGGGCGCAAGATCCTGCAGATATTGGCGCTGGGTGTGGCAGGCGTTGCCGTTCAATCGGGCATTCACACGGGCTATGCCGGATTAGTTGACCTCCGGACGGGCGATCTGGTGTGGATCAACGCTGACGGCGCAATGGGGGGCGACGTTCGCCAAACTGACGGCGCTACCAAACGTGTGGCGCAGCTGATCGAAGGATTTCCCGTGGCACCGGTCGCAGCACCGGCTGGACCTGCCCCAAAGTGACGTGGCGCCAGGCATTATTGTTCGGGTTGCTCGCGTGCGGAGCGGAGGCGTCAGCTACGACGCGACCGCCCTTTCCCGCTTATGCTGGCGCGTATCAGCCGCAAGGGGTCGACGAGAAGGGCCTTTGGCAACTGGTTGACGAACAGGAACGCGAGCTCGTTACGTCGAAGTTCGTCATCGACGACGCAGTGCTGAAGACCTATGTCGCGGGTGTCATGTGCCGTGCGGTCGGTGACGACCGCTGCCGATCGGTCCGCATCTACATCGTGCGTCAGGCCGACTTCAACGCGTCGATGGCACCCAATGGCTTGATGCTCGTCCACACCGGCCTACTGTTGCGGCTGCGTGACGAGGCGGAGTTGGCGGGCGTGCTCGCGCACGAATTCGCGCATTTCGAGCTGCGCCACGGACTCGAGGGCTTCAAGCGCGCGCGGCGGACGAGCGACCTGCTCGTCTGGACCGCGCTGCTCGGAATGCCCGCCGCGACATCGACGCTTTTGATCGGCTCGTTCTTCGCCTTCAGCCGGGATCAGGAGAAGGCAGCCGATCTGAAGGCTGCGGAGTATCTTGCCGCCTCGCCGTATAGCGTCGGGGCGATGGCCCGGACGTGGGAGACATTGCTGGCCGAATTCGACGCAACCGCCGCCGAACGCAAACGTCGGAGCCGCCGTTACCGCGGCACGTCATTTGCCGACAGTCACCCCTCGCCAGTTGATCGGCGCGATTATCTGAACCGCGTCGCCGTCACGGCACCTGGCGGCGGCGAGACGCGTGTCGAGGCTTATCGAAGCGCGGTCGCACCAACGCTGCCGCAATTGATCGACGATCAGATTGGGCTAAACGATTTCGGCGGTTCGGACTTCATTCTCCGTCAGCGTGCCGATGGCATTTGGAGCGGCGACCTTTCCTATGCCCGCGCTGAATTGTATCGGCGACGGGGAACGCCGCGTGACCTGGCCAATGCTGCCGATCTATACCGCGTGATCGTCACCAGCGAGCCGAACCGGCCGGATGCTTGGCGTGGGTTAGGTCTTGTCCTGTTGCGTAGCGGCGACGCTGGCAACGGGCGTGACGCCCTGATGCAATACCTGGCGCTCAAGCCCGACGCAGACGATGCCACGATGATAAAGGCGATGACTCAATGAAGCCACCCACATCGGCGCTCGTTCAGTTAACTGCACTTCTGCTGATCCTGCCAGTGTTCTTTCAGGGGACGGCGGCGATATCAGCAAACCGCCTGATCGTCGCGCAGACGGCAGTGAAGGTCGCCAAGTCGTCGTTGACGATCACGCCCGTGGGCGAATGGAACAAGCTGGGCGCGCGACCAGGTCGAAACGCCGAAACCTGGACGCTTGATGGTCCGGCGCTCAATGATCTGTCCTTCATCGGGGGGCTGGAAGACGGCAAGACGTTGATCCGCGAAGTTGACCGTCGGAACCGACCGCTGCCGCGCTTTTCGAAAACGATGCTCCCGACCGACATCGTCACGTTATTCGAGGGGACGTATCGCATCGCCGCTGACACCGCGCTTTTCACGATCGGAAAAGTAGAGCCGATCGCCTTCGCTGGACAACCCGGCATATCTTTTGCCTATGAGTTCACGCGCCGAGATGAAGTAAAGCGGCGCGGCGAGGCCGCGGC
>JAYTAR010000400.1:0-7462 GCA_043737455.1 Sphingomonadales bacterium
TCAATGCGGGGAGATAGTAATTGCGCTGCAGCGCGGTGTTGAACTGCGTGCCGATGCCCGACTTGAAGATGTCGATCGCTTGTACGCCCTGCGTGCCGCGCTCGAAGCGGACGCCGCCGGTCAGATTGATCGTCGGCGTCACGTCCCACACCGCCTGACCATAGGCACCGTGGACCGCGAGCCCCGAATTGAAGGCCGCGGTGCCGTCCTGCGCCGATTCCTCGATCAGCGAGATGCCGTAGGTCTGGATGGTATAGTCGGACACCAGATAGTCGGGCCGCAGCTGCTGTACCGGGATCGGCAAGCTGTTCGCACGGTATTGGAACGCACGCCGGATCGTGCGCCGCTTGGTGTCCGAATGCGAATAGCCCGCGCCAAGCGTCAGGTTCGACAGCGCGCGGTAGCTGAGATCGATGCCGCCCGACCATAAGGTCTCGTTCAGATCGCTGAACGCGAAACGGGCCGACCCCTTGTTCCCGCCCAGGTCGTTGACGAAGCGGTTACCGATCGGATCGCCCGGCAAATTAGTGCGGACGTAGGTGAAGCTGCGCTCATAGGGAGCCTCGCGCTGCGTATTCGCGTACGATCCCCGCAGTTCGACTTTCAACGGATCGAAGTTCAGCTCGCCTACGACCTGCGTGTCGATCAACTGCCGTTCGTACCATGCGGTATCCTGACGCAGAAAGTCGCGCCCGATCGCGTTGGCATCGGTCCCGCGGCCCAGACGCGACTGCTTGACGGTGTCGCGGATGTACAGGTTGGTGAAGCGGATCTTGTGCCGGTCGAATTCGAGCGCCAAGCCGAGCAGCCCGTTCGCGACCGCGCGATTGTCGGTAATCACGCGATTGAAATCGGATTGCAGCCCGCCCGCGAGCTTGGGATCGTTCGACACCTGCTGCGTGGTCTGGCGCGTTCGCCACTTGTTGCTCAGACCGACCGCCGCGATGATCCCCAGCTGCGCGCCGCCGGGCAGAGCGATGGTCGCGCCGCCGGTGATGTCGCCAGAGAAATTGACCGGGATGTTGTTGTTGGTCTGCAACACCGTAGTCTTCGCGTTCTCGAGGCTCGAGGCGATCAGCCCGAGCTGCGACCGCGTGAAGTCCGCGCCTTCCGCAATCGGCTTGCCGCTTGCCAGCGCGTTGGCGAACAACTTGGGTACGCTGCGATTGCCATTGTCGAAGCCCGTGAAGTCAGTCGCCGACCCGTAATAGGTATAGCCGAGCTTCCCGGTGGTCTCGGTATCGCCACCGATCGAGCCGCTGACGGTCAGGAACGGCTCGTTCGGCGTCGACTTGGTCGTCAGATTGATGACGCCACCACCGAATTCACCAGGGAAGTTTACTGAATAGCTCTTTTGAACCAGCGACGAGGCGATCACGTCGGTTGGAAAGATGTCGAGTGGTACAACGCGCCGCAACGGTTCGGGGCTTGGCAATGGCGAACCGTTGAGCAGCGCCAGCGAGTAACGATCGCCGAGCCCGCGGACATAGACGAAGCCGCTGCCGACCACGCTGAGCCCCGTCACACGCTGGAGCGCGCCCGCGATATCGCCTTCGCCAGTGCGCGCGATATCGGCACTCGACAGGATCGACACGACTTGGGGGGCAGTCCGCACGATGTTGCGATCGCGTGTGCCGGTGACGACGATCTCGGGCGCGTCATTGCTGACATTCCCACCGGGAACCGAAACCTCGACCGGCTCCTCGGCCTGTCCCGCCGGAGGGGTCGCCTGGCTTCCGGCCGACGACGAAGCCGTCCCGCCGCTGTCCTGCGCGAACGCTGCAACCGGCACGAGCGCGGTCGAAAGAAAGAGACTCGCGAGAGTGAGCCGCTTCGACATGGTACTTCCCCCAAAAATCAGACGGTGCGGATAGGCGACGGCAGACGGAGCCCGCCGTCGCACTTTCCGCGTCAGCCGACGGGCAGGCTGGTGCAAAGGCCGCCGGTGCCGCCAAAGTTCGCCGTCGCCGAATTGCACGTCCAGTTCCGGTACCAGGTGTCGTTCGCGTCGCGGACGGCACCGATGTACGTCGTGTTCTGCAGGAACGCCGAAGCATCGTTCAACGTGGCGGCTGCAAACGGTGTGACCGCGGTTTCGTTGGCACCGTTCTGGAACGAGGTAACGAGCGAGGACACGAAAGCCGAATTGTTGTTGTTGGTGCCCGAAGCGAAATTCGCCTGGACGTCGGCCGTGGCAGTACCACCAGTACCGATGAAGGCCGGGTTACAACCGCTGAACTGAACCGAGCGGAAGACCGGCGGTCCGACCTTGTCGATCGCCGGGTTCGCCGCCTTCAGCACGTTGGCGGCATTGACTCGGTAGCAGGGGATGTTGGCCGGCGAGACGACGACGCCGTTCACCATCGTATAGTCGGTACCGCCGCGCAACAGCATCGCCGTCGCGTTCGCGCCGTTGGTCGAACGCTGCACGAAGGTGAAGTTGGCCAAGCGCACGTTCTGGCGGGGAACCGCGTCCTCGTTGCCGTTCGAGTCCGCCTCGATCATCGAATCGCCTTCGGTCGTACGCTGAATAGCGATGACGTATTGAATGAAGCCCTTGTAGCCGACGTCGGTGTCGAGGTTGTCGTCCTCGTTACCGGTGAGCACCAGGTACCGCATGTTCATCCTGCCACCGAACACTTCGATGCCGTCGTCCGAACTATTGTGGATCTGGACGTTGTTGACTTGCGTGCCGCTACCCGTGCCGCTGGGGGTCAGGCCCTGCAGCTCCCGGTCGGCGGACAGAACGAAGCCCGAATAGCGGATCTGCACAAAGGCCAGGCGACCGCTGTTGTCGCCGGGCTGAGCACCGCCGTACAGCGCGTTCGACGTCCCTTCTGTATCGCGTTCGCACGCGACGGTGCCCTCGGCAGCGCCAGGCGCAAGGCAGTCGGTAATCGGGGCGCGACCGAGGAGGACGACGCCACCCCAAAGCTGCGAGGATTCGTCGGTTACCGTCCCGGTGACGTTACCACGACCGGTGAAAATGATCGGTGACGTCGCCGAGCCGACGGCGTCGATGCGGTTGCCGCGGTTGACGACGAGGAACGAAACGCCGGTCGCGCCAAAGACGATCACGCCCGGATCGATGCCGAGCGTGACGGTGTTGGTCGTGCTCGCCGCACCCGCATCGGTACCGACGTCGACGCGGCCGGGCAGCGAATAGATGACGCCCGCGACCTTAGCAATCTGAGTGTTGGCCGTGAAGCGCGCGGGAAACGCGCAATTGCGATAGGTCCCGGTCGGCCCCGTGATCGTGCCAGCGTCGATCAGCGGATTGGGTCCGGCAATCGTGGGACACGCGGCTGCGGGCGTTACCGCAGTTGGGGTCGGCGTTGGCGTGGGCGTCGGGGTGGGTGTCGGCGTCGGAGTGGGTGTCGGCACAGGCACCACCAACGTGCCCTCACCAGGCGAAGCGATATTGCTCGCGCCGCAGGCGGCAAGCGCCATGCACGCGGCAGTGGTCATCAAAATGTGGGTGACGCGTTTGAACGAGGCCATGGTTCTCTCCGAATGCGGCAATGCCGGGATCGCAATTAGGGGAGCGGTCACGCGGCCAACTTCAGCCCCCTGTTCCCGTCCTGACCGGTGGCCTAGGCGCGGCGTATGACAGCGGCGCGCCATTTCGGCGTCAAACCCGTGACGCGCTGGTTACAGCTTCGTGACTCTGGGGATGTTCAGACGAGCAGCAGCGCCGCTGCGAGCGCAAGGCCGAACGAGACGATCGTCGCGGCAACGACCGGCAACGATGCGCGCCAGCCCTGCTGCAGCAACAGGTGCATCGGCGAACGAATACCAGTGGCCGTGACCGCGATCAGCAACAGCGCGGTTGCAAGCGGCTTTGCCAAGGCGACCAGCTGCGGCGGAAGTGCGACAAACGAGTTCAGCGCGCAAACCACGAAGAAACCGAGCACGAACCAGGGAAGGCCGATGCGCTGCTGCCCGCGCTCGCCACTGTCGCGGTACGCCCATGCGACAACGACGAGCGCAGGCGCGAGCAGCGCGACGCGTGTCAACTTGACGACGGTCGCAGTCGCCCCTGCCTCGGGTGAGTAAGAATAGCCTGCACCCAGCGCCTGTGCGACGTCGTGGATCGATGCCCCCATCAGGAACCCCGCCTGCGCGTCGGTAAGATGCAGCGCGTGCGCCAGCGCGGGGTAAAGCGACATGGCCGCCGCGCTTGCCGCCGAAACTGCCACGAGGACAAGTGTGAGCTGCGCCTGGCTGGCGCGCCGGTCGCCCAAGACCGCGGCCAGCGCCAGCGCCGCCGATGCGCCACAGATTGCGACCGCCCCGCCGGCAAGCGTCCCGAATGCAGCGCCGCGTCCGATCCACCGACCTGTCATTGCGCCTGACAACGTGACGAGCCCAACCATGGCTGCGATCGCGGCGAATGCGGGCAGGCCCAGTCCCGCGATCTGCGCGAACGTCACCTGCAGTCCCACGAGCACGATTCCCCACCGCAGCAGCGTCTTCGATGCAAACCCAAGGCCCGGGTGAAGCCGCACGTCGGCATTGGCGAAGTTGAACGCCAGTCCGATCAGCAGCCCCATCAGCATGATCGGGGCGCCGTAATGTTCCGACAGGTAAGCAGCCGCGAGCGCCGCAACTGCGGCCAGCATCAGGCCTGGCAGATAAGCGCGCCAGCCAAGCCGTTGCGGAGCCGCCGTGTCGAGCAGATCACCATAAAGGTCGGCTGCTCGCGGTAGCGGCCTGGTCTCGTTCACGCCGAAACGAGCGGTGCCGCTCCGTTCGCCGCCCCGGTACCGTCGGCGCGGCGGATGACGGGCAACAACAGCTGAAGCCAGGCCAGCGCCAGCAGATAGGACACCGCGGCAAAGATGAACAACGGCGTGTATCCGATGCCCGCCGTCAGGACGAGCCCGGTAACGTAGACGATCGCCATTCCGCCGATGTTACCGCAAAACGCGCCGAACGCCGTCACCCGGCCGACTTTCGCGCGCGGCACAACATCGGTGATGATCGAGAACAGGCTGAGCGAGAAGCCCTGATGCCCGGCAAGGACGACCCCCATCATGATCGCGACCGGCCAGAAGCTGTCCTGCGCGAGCACGAACGGCACCGGTACGACGATGAGCGCCGAGATCAGCATCACCGTCTTGCGAACGCGGTTGACGCTCCAGCCGCGCTCGAGCAACCGTGTCGATGCCCATCCTGCGACGAATGCGCCCAACCCCGACCCGGCGAACGCGATCGCGAGCGGAACGGCGAGCTCGCTGGTGGTGAGCCCAAATTCCTTGCGATAAAAATCGGGTAGCCAGAAATTGAGCAGCCACCAGGTCGCGTCGGACAAGGCCTTTGCGCCGACGATCGCCCAGGTCCGCCGTTCGGTCAGAATCGGGCCATAAGGTTGGCCATGGTCGGCCATGTCGACGCCGGTGTCTTGGGCAGCATCTTCGGCTGCGTCGTCGAAGCGAATGCCGCGTGCCAGCCACAACCACAGTGCCAGCGTGACGAAGCCGCCGATGCCGCCAAAGATCAAAGCCCCGCGCCAGCCGAAATTTTCGGAGATCAGCGGAATGAAGAACGGCAATGCGATCGTGCCGGTGCTTGCGACCGCGGTACCGACACCAAAGGCGAACGACCTTTTGTCGGGCGCAAATAGCGTGGCGACGGTCTTGATCGTCAGCGGCGTCTGCACCGCTTCGGTCGCGCCCAGTCCGACGCGCGCGAAGACGACGTGTGCGGTCGTGACCGCCCAGCCATGCGCCATGGCGGCAAGGCTCCATGCCGATACGCCGGCGATCATCGAACGCCGCACCCCCAGCCGATCGACCAGCCAGCCGGTGAACAGAAACGACAATGCGGCGGCGAATTGCGTCACTGCCGCGAGATTGCCGAAGTCCGCGTCGCTCCACCCCATCTCGCGCGACATGTCGGGCTTCAATATGGCGATGATCGGCCGGTCCATCGCATTGAAGATACCGGCCACGCACAACAGGCCGAACAAAGTCCAGACCCTCGTGGGGGTGAGGACGCTGCCCGCTTTCATCGCCTGCTCCGCTTCCACATTACGTTCAGCGGCCACTACCGAACTTGACCGTTCCCGTGACACCGAAATAGCGGTCGGCCTCACGTGGTATCAGGTAACGATAGCCGCCACCCGGGCCACCGCTGGTGATCGCCGCGGCAAAGCTCTTGTCGAACACGTTCTTGACCTGCGCGATCAGGCGAAAGCGATCGTCCGCGCTGACAATGCCTGCCGACAAGTCGACAAGGCCATAGGCCGGGATCGTCGTTGCCGCGCGGATCACGGCGCTCGGGTCAAATTGCGAGATCTGACTGGACTGATAGGCGCCCTGGGCCCCGAAGGTCGCATCGATCGAGCCGCCGGTGCGCCAACGGTAGTCGATCGCGAGCGAGCCCTTCCACTTCGGCGCATAGCCCAGCTGTGTCCCCGGCGGCACGATCGCCGTCGACGCCGCGCCCGGCGGTGCACGAAATGCATCGACGCGCGCGTTGGTGTAAGCGAGACCGCCCGAAACGCTGAGGTCGCGAACCGGACGAAGCACGAAATCGACTTCGGCGCCACGCGTCGAAACGTCGCCAGCGTTGGTGAAGCGCGTCACGAGTACGCCCGCGACGATGTCGGGATTGTTCGCCTGGTAATTCTTGTACTTGGCGTAATAGGCAGCGAAATTCAGTACGAGCTTGCCGTCGAAGAACGTGTTCTTCAGGCCAATCTCATAAGCATCCGAAGTCTCGGGCTCGATCGGCCCGGCACCCAGCGCCTGCAGATTGAAGAAGATGTTGAACGCCGGTCCCTTATAGCCGCGCGAATAGGTGCCGTAGAGCGTGTTGTTGCGGCTCAGATCGAACTGCGCACCAGCCTTGCCCGACCAGTTGCTGTTGACGATCTTGTTGGTGAACCGCACGCCGTTCGATGCCACGACCGATGCGCCCTGCGCCGTGGCCGCCGACACGCCGGTGGCGACCAGGCGAAGATATTCAGCATAGGTACCGGCGTCGAAATTGGGGTTGATGCCCGGTCCAGCGAGCGTCGTGCGCCGCAAGTGCGAGACGTCGAGCTGGTCCGCTGTGTAGCGCAGGCCACCGATCAGCCGGAAGCTGTCACTGACGTTGAGCGTCCCCTGCCCGAAGAAGGCGAGATTCTTGAACACCGAACCGAACGACGCAGAGCCGGTTGGGAACGTCGACGCGGGCGCACCCACCGATCCGCACGGCTGGAGCACCGCCGGCGGCGTGGCGGAGTTGCAGACGATGTCGCTGCGCGTGAACGTTCGATCGGTCTTGGCCCAACTGTAAAAGGCGCCGACGACATAGTTGAAGAAGTCTTTGCCGTTGTTAGCGATCCGCACTTCCTGGGTGAAGGTCTTGCCGACCTGCGGGCCGTCATCGTGCAGCTGGTTCAACCCGTTGTACGGCGTATCGACAAAGTCGCCATCGCGCACCTCGCGCTCGTCGAACCGACGAAAGGCAG
>JAYTAR010000401.1:0-7450 GCA_043737455.1 Sphingomonadales bacterium
CACGTCCCGGCGAGCAAGTCGCCGACGCGCAACCGGTCACGGTTGGTCAGCGGAAACACGAGGAACACGCCCGCCCAGCCGAGGCCAAGCCACCCGGTCCACCCTTGCGTAATCGTCGCACCGAGGAAGCTCAGTGGTACGAACACCTCGATCTCACGCATCAGATTACGCGCGATGACGGCATCGGCCGTAAGCCGTCCGCCATCGCGGGCGACGACGCGTAGGCCAAGCAGCATCTTGCCAAAGGTCGCCGCACGCGGACGCAGCTCCATGACGATGAAGTAAAAATTGCGCAGGAAGAAAAAGCCAAGCAGCCATAGGATGCCGACGCCTTCCATCCCGACCTGGCCGATCCCCGCAATTGCCAAAAAGGTAAGCGCGACCAGGACCATGATCAGCAGCAGCGCGTCGATGAGGAACGCTCCGACGCGCTGCCCCGCATCGCCGAGCGTGACGCCAAGGTCGACCCCTTCGGGGGTGATGAGGCTGCGGGCCCCGCTTTTCACGAAACGGGCGTCAGCCACGTCGCACGCGCAGCACGTAGAAATAGCCGATCCACGCGACCAGCATCGCACCGCCGATCGCAAAGCGCGCGGCATCGTCGTTGATCGTCTGCCGCCCGATCCCCTCAAGCAACCCTGCGATCGACAGCATCATGATGACGCCGACCATCACGATCGCCGCCGTTCCGCCCGCGCGCCGCGCCGCGGTCATGCGCGACACGGCACCGGGAAACGCGATGCGCGTGCCGATATGCAGCCCGGCGGCGGCGGACAGGATTATCGCGAACAATTCGGTGGTGCCGTGGATCGACAGCCATCCGGCCATCGGCAGCGCCAGCCCCTTGGCCGCATAGATTTGCAGCATCGCGCCGAGCGTCGCGCCATTGAAGAACAACAGCATCAGCGTCGGCACGCCGAACGCAAAGCCCAGCGCGAAACAGCCGAGCGACACTTGCGCATTGTGCGTGAACAGCCAGGTCGCAAAGAACTGCAGGCCGCCCGCATCCTCGGGCTTGGCATAGAGGATTTGGCGCAACACCTCGGCACTCGCTTGCGGATTGCGCCCCGATGCCATGTCTTCGCCCACGATCGCGGCGAACCAGCCGGCGTCGCCTTGCACGAGAAGATAGCCGCTGAGCGTGCCCGCCGCCAGGATCAGCAGCGCGACCAGCGTCTCGGCCCCTAAGGCACGCACCGCCCGCGGCCAGTCGGTCGTGAAGAAGCGTGCCACGCGCGAGCCGAACCCGCCGCTTGCGCCATAGAGCACGAGATATGCGCGCAGCGACAGCGCCTCGAGATAATCGATCAGCGCCCGGTCGAGCGACGTCGCGCGAGCGACCGACAGCGACGACAATGTCGCGCGGTACAGCAACGGCAACGCGATCAGATCGTCGTCGGACAGCGCACGCAGGCGGCTGCGCTCGACGCGCTGCAGCAATGTCTCCAGCCGCTGCCAATCGCCTTCGCGCTCGGCACGAAAACGTGCGTTGGCGCCGCTCACAGCGCGTTCCTACGCTTAAGCGTCAGATAGGCGTTGATGAGCTCGGGACCGAGCCGATCGTACGGGGCCTCGACGATCTGTGCGCCCAACCGCTCGAGCCGCGCGATGACGATGCGGCGCTCGCGCAGCATCGCAGCGGCGATCACCGCGCGCGTGACATCGTCGGGGGTGACAGGCGCGGCGTCGATGAGCGCATCGAGCTCGGCGTCGCGCATCAAGACGAACAGCAACCGATGTTTCGCGGTCAGCGCGCCGACAACGCTCAGCATCGTCTCGGCACTGGTCGGATCGACGAAATCGGTGAAGATCATCACCAGCGACCGCCGCTTCAGCCGGGCGGCGAGCGTGGTCAGCGCATAGGTGAAGTTCGTTTCGCTGTTCGAATAGTCGACCGCCGCGGCGAGGCGTTGGAACGCGCCGAACGACGACACCCCCGATACCGACTCGCTCGCGACGCGCGGGGCAGCGTCGAAGCTGAACAGGCGGACGCGGTCGCCCAGCTTCAACGCGACAAGGGCAGCGCTGAGCACGGCGGCGATCGCGCGATCGATCCGCGGCACGCCGTCGACCGGCTCGCTCATCAACCGACCGGCATCGAGCGCAAAGACGAGATCATTGTTGCGTTCGGTACGCAATTCCTTTGCGATCAGGCCGCCGTGGCGTGCGCTTGCTTTCCAGTCGATGGCCCGCCGGTCCATGCCGGTGCGAAATTGCGCAAGTGCCTCGAACTCGCCGCCTGCCCCCACGTCGGGCTGTTCGGTCGCGCCATGGTGCGCGTCGCGCCGGAACAAGCGCAGTGCCTCGGCACGTGTCGGGGCGACATCGGGCAGCACCGCAATGTGGCGATCCAGGCTGACGCGTCGCTGCCGCCAGACAAGGCCGAAGCGCCCCGGCCAGCGCTGCCACAGCGCCGCAATTGCTGCGCGTCCGCGCCGCACGGCGGTAAATTTCAGGCCATCGTCGGGCGTCAGCCGCGCGTCGTGCTCGATCCGCGTCTGCTGCCCGGGCACGCTGATCGGCGCGTCGATAGTCACGCTGCCCCCGACCGCGATAGCGACGGGCAGGTGCACATCGGTCGCGATCTGGTGCGGTTGTGCGGTCGTGACCGCATCGACCAAGGTGAGCGCGACAATGAAGATCACGCCGATCAGCCCGGCATACCATAAAGATGGCGCGGCGATCGCGACGGCCAGCGCGGGAACCGCCATCGCAGCGGCAAGGCCGATCGCGCGGGCGCTGGGGTAGAGCATCAGCGCGGGGCCGGGGTCGCCGCGATCAGCTCGGCGATGACAGCCTCGACGGGCAGTCCGTCGATCGCAGCCGTGGCCGACAGAATGACCCGGTGGCGCAGCACCGGCAGCGCCAGCGCTTTGACGTCGTCGGGGATGACATAGTCGCGTCCGTCGAGCGCCGCGCGTGCCCGCGCCGCGCTGGCAAGCATGGCGGCGGCGCGTGGCGATGCCCCGAATTCGAGCGCGGGAGCGCCGCGCGTCGCGCGCACCAGGTCGACGACATAGCCGACGATATCGTCAACCAGCATGACGCCGGCGACGGTCGCGACCGCGGCATCGAGGCTGGCGCCGTCGGCGACCGCCTCAACGCCCCAATCGTCGATGTTGGGCGCGCCCATCCGGTTGCCATGCGCCGCAACGATTGCGCGTTCCTCATCGGCGCTCGGATATTCGACGATCTGCTTGAACAAGAAGCGATCGAGCTGCGCCTCGGGCAACGGATAGACTCCCTGCTGCTCGATCGGATTTTGCGTCGCGACGACCATGAAGCGTGGCGAGAGGCGGTGCGTCGTGCCGTCGAAGGTGACCGAGCGTTCCTGCATCGCCTCGAGTAGCGCCGCCTGTGTCTTGGGCGGGGTGCGGTTGATCTCGTCGGCGAGCAGCAATTCGGTAAAGATCGGACCCTTGGTCAGCGTGAACTGCGACGTCTGGAAGTTAAACAGGTTCGCACCGACGATATCGCCGGGCATCAGATCGGGCGTGAATTGGATGCGCCCATAGGCAAGTCCGGTTGCGCGCGCGAAGCACCGCGCCAGGAACGTCTTGGCAGTGCCGGGCGGGCCTTCGAGCAGGATATGTCCCGCCGAGAACAACGCGATTAGCATCAGGTCGACGCTCGCGTCCTGCCCGGTGATTGCCTTGGCAACCTCTGCGCGGATGCGGTCGCCCAGCGTTTTTACGTCAGTAACGGTCACGGAGCACGCCATCCTTCCATTGGTGCAGCGCGGCGGCGGCCGCGCGCAGTGCTGCATCATCCTTTGCCCCGCGCGCGGCGGCGGCAAGCTGCGCGAAGTCACCGTGACCACGCGTCAGCGAAGCGAGCCATGCCTCGAGTGCGTCGGGGGCCATCGTGGTCGCGCCCAGTCGCGCGGCGGCGGCCTCACGTGTCAGCATCACATAACGGTCACCGAGCCGCTTGACCGCACCCGCGCGTGCGAACAGCCGTGCCGAATTGTCGATCAGCGCGCGCTTGCCGAACGCGATCGCGCGCGCTTCGGGCAACGCCGGACCGAAGCGCCCGAACGCGTGAAACCCCGTCATGATCGCGGCAGCGAGCACCGCGAGCGTCAGCGCAAGGAACGGCGGCTCGAACATCAGCTGCAGCAGGTTGCGCGTCGACCCTGCTCCCCCGCGCGCCGGCTCGGGATCGATCGCGATCTGCGCGTCGGCGGCCGGGCGCACCGCCGCGACGATCGCAAGCGCCGCGCGTGCGCCTGCCGCGCTACCGAGCGCATGATTGGCAAGGAGATCGGGGTCGCTCAGCAGATAGACCGCGCCACCCCGGAACCGCGTCAAGCGCGCGAGTAGGACGTTTGGTCCGTGCAACGTCAGTAATGGGACGATGGTCGCGTCGTCGTCCATCCGCCCGATCGCGATCGGTGCAACCGGTGCGGGGCGATCGACACCGACAATTCCGGTGGGGCGCGCATTGCCAGCGGGCGCATCCTGCATTACCGATGATCCAAGCGCGCTGGCCAGACCGTTCAGCTCGGCATGGTCCACGCGCTCGGTGCGTTGCACACGCTCGCTGAACAGCGACACCGGCTGCGTCTTCCACTTCGGCAGAATGAAGAGCGTCGCGCCGTTGGGCACGTTGCGTGCGCGCTGTGCCGCGAAGCTCCGGATCGCATTTGCGTCGCTGTCGGGCGCGAGCGGCACGATGACGAGGCCGGGCTCGTTATACGCCTCATTGTCCTGCAGCGTCGCGACCTGCTCGCGCGTCACGCTTTCGACCAGACGCATCAATCCAGCAAAACCAATCGCGTTCTTCGACAGCGGCGAGAACGCGCCACTCTGCGCGCGCATCGGTGGCGCATAAGCAGTCAGGAACAGGAAGGCAGCAAACGCTAGCACGCCCGCGACGATCAGCCACGCCATGGTCCGGATGCTGAACGGGTTGGCCTGCACGTCGCTCAAGCGCGCGCCCAGCTCTGCGGTAAGGCGAACGCACCATAAGCCGCGCGACACCGCGCCCAGGCATCGGCGGTGACCCGCTGCGATCCGAACGCGCTGACTTCGACGAGATGCGCGATGCTTTCGAACGCCGCCCGCGCGGCGTCGGGCAGCGCGGATGCCGCGGCAATGTCACGCGCGGTGAGCGAAGGCTTCAAAAATTGAGGTCGCCGTGCGCCGATCTCCTCGACGCTGTGGCGCAACAACAGCCGTGCAGCTTCGGCGTAACACCCTGCGGTGGCAAGTGCTTCAGCCTCGGCAAGCGATGCACGAGCAGCGGCAACGTCAAGTGTCCATTCGGGCTCGACCGCTACAGACTTTCGCCGCCAGCGCAGCCAGGCGAACCTGTCGAAACGCGACACGATCGCCCACAGCGCGGCGAGCCCGACCAGCACGACCAGTCCCCAGAAGAGCCATGGGAACGCAGGCGACAGCCATCTCAGGAATTGGATCAGCGGCTCGATCCATCCGGGCGGATCGGGGCGCTGATAAAAAGGGAAGTCGAACTGGACCGAACGGTCGGCACGCAAACGCGCATAAGCCTCGGCAAAGCGTGTCTGATCCGCCATCGCTGCCGTCACGCGCTGCCCCCGACCATGACACGGCCATGGACGCTCACGCGACCGGTCGCAAGCGCGGTTCGCCCGCCGCGCATGCTAGTCAGCGGTTCAGCCCACGAACGCGGTGACCACCACGCCCAGCGGCGCGCAGAACATCTCGACCAGACCCGCGTCGACGAACACAGTGATCGTCTGTGGCGCATCCGGTGTGATCGCATGTTCGGCTGCCCAGGCAAAGCGCGCGTCGTCGGCAGTCCGCGCGACCAGGCAGCGATCGCGCGACCAATCGACCGACACCGCCATGGTGGGCCCCGGCACGGTGATCGACAGCGAGGTCACGCCGTCCCACACATGCAAAGACCGCGGCTTTGCGCCAGCAATCGGGCGCTGCACCAGCTGTGCTCCTTCAAGCGTCAAGACGCGCGGCAATGTGATCGGGCCGCCGTGGACCCCGGCCGGCCACCGCATCGTGCGCGCGGTCGCCCAGCTGGAAGCCCAGCCGACAAGCACGCGGTCGCTTCCGGGCCAATTGTCGACCGTATTGACGCACGCCGCATAAAAATCGGGTCCGAAGTCGAGCGCGTGCGGTCCGTCCGCGGGCGCGAACGTTGCGCCATCGAAGCTGCCCAACCAGTATGAGACGCCTGATAGTGCGCCACCGCCACGCCGATCGACCGTCGAGATCAGCAAAGCCTGCACATCGCCAAAATCGAGCAGCAACGGTACTTCCCACATCACGCCGCGCGGAGCCCATGGCCCAAGCGTGCCGACGCGTGTCCATGTGCTTTTGTCATCGGAGGCCCAGACCGCGATCGTCGACGGTGGATCGTCAGCCCAATCGGTCCAGTCGCACGGTTGCGCGAGCAGCATCCGCCAAGCTGATCCCCACGCGAAGACGAACGGGTCACGCATGTTGCGCCCGGCCGGACCCAGCGGAGCAGGATCGAGCACCGGCGGATCGCCCGCCGCGCGCCATTGCGTCTGCATCGGCCCCGATGGGTCGTGCCGCGTGATGAACGCCTCGAACGGCGCGGCGCGCGTGACGCTCCCCGAATAAGCCGACACGTCGCCCATCGGCGGGATCGCGAACCCGTCCCATTCCCAGTGCAACAGGTCGTCGCTCGACCAGCTGCCCCAACCGATCGCCTTGAACGCAGGAGCGTCGGTACTGGCCTGTGCGAAGAGATGATAACGCCCGCCCGCGAAGATCAAGCCATTGGGGTCGTTCGTCCAAACGCCGGGCGGCGGCGCTGCGTGGCTAGTGAAGCGCACGCGCCGCGTCAGGCCCAGCGATGCCTGCTTCGCAACCGAGCAATTGAGGCGCGATACGCCATCAGGCTCGGCTTGGGTGTACGCTTGAACGTCGTGCGATCGACTGCGACCAATCCAAAGCGCGGAACATAGCCCGAGCTCCACTCGAAATTGTCGAGCAGGCTCCAGTGTAAATAGCCGAGCACCGGCACACCATCGGCGATCGTTTGCGCAAGGCCCGTCAACGACGCGTCGAGATGTCGAGTGCGCTGAGCGTCATCGTTGGTGTTATGACCATGTTCGGTCACGAAGACCGGTACCTTAGCATGCGCAAAGGCTTCTCGCACGGTTGCGGCGAGCGCACTGGGCTGCGTCGGCAGGCCGAACATATCCTTCATCGCTAACGCGGGCGCCGGCAGATACCCTTCGGGCCCAGTCTCGAACTTTGTTGTATGTCTGCACGCCGATAAAATCATCGGCTGATGCAGCGGCGTAAAACGGTGCGCGTGCTGCATCGAATATCCGCTTGTAGAGTGGCTCTCCGCCGGGCCCCGCGGTCAATTCCTGCAGTGCCAGCGTCAGCCCGACCTTTGCGTTGGGGATCGCTGCCTTGATCGCATCGCGTCCCTTCGCATGCGCCGCAAGGCAGGTCTCGCGCACGGCAAAGCTGTC
>JAYTAR010000402.1:0-7449 GCA_043737455.1 Sphingomonadales bacterium
CGCATCCGCATCAGGACGATCGCGGCAAACAGGAAGCTGAAGCCGAGCACGGTCAAGCCAAGCGGCCACAAAAGCTCGGCAGCGATCGCCGAACCGCGCAGCGTGATCGACGGTGCCTGGTGCAGCGTGTTCCACCATTCGACGCTGTATTTGATGATCGGCAAGTTCACCGCACCGACCAGACCATAGATCGCGGTCGTGCGGCTGACGCTGCCGCGCTCCTCACCGTTCGCCGCGAGCGCGATATAGCCGATGTACAGGAACAGCAGGACGAGCATCGACGTCATGCGCCCGTCCCATTCCCACCACGTTCCCCAGGTCGGACGCCCCCAGATCGACCCGGTGGCAAGACAGATTGCGGTAAACATCGCGCCCGGCACCGCGATCGCGCGCGCGGCAACGCCCGACAGCGGATGCCGCCAGATCAGCTGCGCAAGACTGGCGATTGCGATGCCGCTCCATCCGGCCATCGCCAACCAGGCGGCAGGAACGTGGATGTAGAGGATCCGTACGCTGTCCCCCTGCAGATAATCGGGCGGCGTCACGAACAGCCCGGCATAGCACCCGACCGCGATCAGCATCGCCCCTGCAAGCCCGAAAAAGGCAGTCAGCGGACGCGCAAGGCGCAGGAACTTTGCAGGATTCGCGTAAGCGTGCATTCGCAGGTGACATAGCGCGGGTTCGCGCGCGTTGAAAGACCTCAGCCGCGCCCGATCAGCCTTTGCGCCATCCGATCGGCGACGCGATTTGCCGCCATGCCGGTCACACTGCTTTGCGCCCAGATCGCCGCAAGCCGTGCCGGGATCTGGGCAATCCTGGCATCGACCGCCGCATCGCCGCTGCCGTCGAGGTGGCGTAGCACGTTGATGATACCACCGGCATTGGCCACATAGTCGGGGGCATAGACGATGCCGCGTGCGGCGAGCCGATCACCGTCCTCGTCGGTTTCCAGCTGGTTGTTCGCGCCGCCCGCGACCGCGGCGACGCGCAGTGCGGCGATGCTGGCAGCGTTGAGAACCTTTCCGAGCGCGCACGGCGCAAAGACATTCGCTTCCACCGTCGTGATCTTGTCAGCGGCGACGATCGTCGCACCCAGTTCGTCCGCGAGCTTCGCGGCGCGTTTCGTGTCGACATCGGCGATCGTCAGGCGCGCACCGTCGGCCGCGAGCAAGCGCGCGAGGCCACTACCGACGCTGCCGACACCTTGGATGGCAACATGCACCTGGCGCATGCTGTCGGTACCAAGTGCGTGGTGAGCAGCCGCCTTGACAGCCAGATGGACACCGCGCGCAGTGGCAGGCCCGGGGTCGCCACCGCCCGCACCCGGTAAACCCGCGACGTGACGCGTGTGCGGCGCCAGCGCGACCATATCGGCTTCGCTCATCCCGACATCTTGGGCAGTGATGTATTGCCCGCCCAAACTCTCGACCGCACGCGCGAACGCAGTCAGCATCGCCGGGGTTTTGCTCGAATTGCCGGGCGCGAGGATCACCGCCTTTCCGCCGCCCGCGGGGAGACCGGCCATGGCGTTCTTGTAACTCATTCCACGCGACAGCCGCAGCGCATCGGTCAGCGCCGCTGAATCGTCGGCATAATGCCAGAAACGCGTGCCGCCCGCCGCGGGGCCAAGGGCCATCGAGTGGAGCGCGATGATCGCACGCAGCCCGCTTGCCGGATCGTCGAACAGGTGAACGCTTTCATGTGCGTCGAAATCGGATAAGTCCCAGACGGACGTCATGCACATACTCGTGGAATGAAAAGGTCTTTTCGCCTCGACGAGTGGGGCGATCGACGGGGATTGAACCCGTAACCTCCGGTACCACAAACCGGCGCTCTAACCAATTGAGCTACGATCGCCATGCGTCGGGCGCATGCCGCCCTTGGCGGCGAGCGGCGGCAAGGTCAAGTCACAGCTGCCCCAACAGACGCAGTGTGGCCCCGCCGCTGCCGGCCGTAAAGCCCATTCCCAGCAGGCGTGCGGCGGTTGCCGGATCGCTGGAGCGGATGGCGATCTCGCCGCGCCACTTGCCCGACTCGGTCATCCGCAGCGTCAGCCGCTCGAGCCCCGACTGACCGACGAGCGGCAGCACGATCGCGGCGCCATCGCATCGGATCGTGCCGCCCAATCCCCCAGGCAATGCCACGCCGCCGAATTCCCCTGCGACCTGCGCCCGCACGCGCCCCTCGGCGCGAACGCAACGCCCGTTGCGAAAAGCGGCGGTGACACCGTCGAATTCGATGCGTGCCAAGGGCAAAGGCGCAAACCGGCCGGCAAGGTCGATCGCGCCGACCAGGTTCGACGCGCCGCGTACGCCACTTGCCGCATGCACCGCGCCGCTCAACGCCGGACTGCGAAACACGGCCTGCGCTTCGCCAAGGAACAACGCTCCCAAGCGTAGCGCGACATCGGTATCGCCCACCGCGAATCCGGCGACGCGTGCCGCGTGCAGTCGCCCCGCCCAGATCGTCCCGGTCGCGCGCCGCGCCGTCACGCCGGCGTCGAGCGGCAGCGCAAGCGGAAGCGCGACCGAAAGCGGCAGCAGAGCGATCAGCGCAATCAGCGCCGTCATAACGATGACCGCAATACGGTGCGACCGCTTCATCGCCCGCGCACGCGCAAGACGCCCTCCACGCTAAGCGTTGCGTCGGCCGCGGGGCGCAAGCTTATCCGCTCGACAAGGATACCCTGGCGCTCGAGGTCGGCAAGCCACGCGAACAGCGCAGGGCTGCGGGCGCTGCTGATCGCGATCGTCACCCGGTCCGCGCCTTGCGGATCGATCCGCGACAGCGTGAACCCCGCCGCCTCCGCGGTCTTGCCGATAACGGCGGGTAATGGCCCCGACAGTGTCGCGGGCGCTACTCGCCGCGCCGCCGCCAGCGTGCTTGCGACCGCGGCCACGCGTCCGCGATCGTTGGCAGCGAGTTCGAGCCGTGCCACCGCAGCCGCGCGCGCGCGGTCGATCGGGCCGATGACACCGACCCACAGGACCAGAGCGGCCAGCAACGCACCGAGGACGCCGAGCAGAACCCGCTCCCGCGACGAGCGCGCCTCCCACCAAAAGCGTGCGCGTGCAATCACCGCGCGCGGACCACGATGTCGCGGTAGGCCTTGCCCTGGTTCGTCACGATCGGCGCTGCGGTCGGTGCCAGTCCAGCGGCGGCGAGCTTGACCTCCACCGCGCTGAGGTCGGCGGGGGCCATTGCCCGAACCGTGGCGCGCAATCCGGTCTCGCCGTCGAACACGAGCGAGCCAAGCTCGACGCCCGGAGTCGCGCTGGTTACGCCCGCAAACACTGCGGCGAGCGGTCCGAAGCCGCCAGCGGCCCCCGCAACGCTTGCCAGCCGCGTCTCGGCTTGCGTCGCCGGATCGGTCACGACCGACCCTGGCGGCAGCAGCGCAGCGGCGGCAGTGCGGCTCTCGGCCTCGATCGTGGCGGCGGTCGTGTTGATCCGCACGATCGACACGACCTGCGTCGCGAGCACGAGCCCGCCAGTGACGAGCGCCAGTACCGCGGCACGTCGCACGCGCGCGACGTCGACTGCCCAGCGACGACGCCGTGCGAAGATGCCATGGCGCAGGTCGGCCTCGGGCACCGCGACCGCCGCGATCAGTGCAGCCTCGAGAGCGCTACGGTCGAGCGTCACGACGGCGCTGTCGCCCACGATCAACGGCGTGACTTCGGGGTCGTCGAGAAACGCGCCGTCGCGGCCGCGCACGATCATTTCGTCGTCAAGCTCGCCGCGCACGAAGCCGAAGTCGGGTCTCGGCAACAGCATCGGCGCCGCGAGGAGATGGTCGGGATCGATCCCAAGGTCGGCGAGCAGTCGCAGCGTCTCGGCGACGCGCCCGGTGGTTGCAATGACGGCGCTGCGCTGCCCAGTAGCATCGGGAAGCCCGGTCGCGACATGAAGCCCGTCGAGCGGCGTCAGGCTCGTCTCGCTCGCCGCCAGCCGCGCTGCCGCGCGTGCCTGGGCATCGGACAGATCGGGCAGGTCGAACGCGGTCACGCTCACCTCGCGCGCCGGCATGACCGCGACCACGGTCTCGCCCTCCGCCAGAGGCACGAGGTCGGCGACATCGATGCCACGCGAAACGATCTCGTCGCCCATGACGCGCAGCCAGCGGCCGCCTTCGAACAGGACGAGGATGCTCATGACGCCTCGCCATAGCTGCGACGCACGACGATGGCAGGCTTGCGCTCGGCGTCGAGCAGCGCGTTCTCCTCGAGCTCGGCCCCGGCGAGGTCGATCACGAGCGCGAGGGTGAACCAGCGCGTTGCGAGGCGCACTTGCCCGCGGCCCGGATCGAGCGCGGTTCCGGCAAGTTGGGGCAAGGCGAAAAAGGCGGTCAGCGACTCCCAGCCGGTCGGCGGCCGCTGACCGATTGCCGCGCCGGCGCGCGCAACGTCGACGCCGGGCATCAACATCGCCAACAGCATCGCCTGCTGCGGACGCAACGTGTTGACGTTGATCGCGCTCGCGTCGGTGACGGGCAGCGCGCAGACGAATGGCGCGAGGCGCGCGTAGAGCGTCGGCGTCACCCCCGCCACGCTGCGCAACTCGCTACGATCGATCATCAGCGTGCCTGCGGTACGGCGCGGCGGCGTCAGCACGGTATAAGCCGAGTCTTCGGCGCCCCCTGGCAGAGGGACGACGTCGCTATCGATCCAGTCCGCGGCCGCTGCCGCGATCGCCTGAGCATCGCGCAGCGGCACCTCGCTCAGCACGAGCAATCGCGCGAACTGCTCCGCTGCGATCGGGCGCGCCACCAGTCTTCCGCCGGGCAGGGCATCGACGAGGCTGTTGAGGTTGAAGCAATTGCCCCCGTCGTCGAGGCGTGCGGTCGCGACGCCGCCGTCGATCGGGAAGTTGGTCGCGCGGCCTGCCCAATCGCCCTCGAGCGTCGTGCGCGCTGCCTCGCGCTGGATCAGATCGCCGATCCGGTAACGAGCGACGGTCTCAGCTGCGAAGCCATAGGCGCGCGCCTGTTCGATCGCGGCACTATTGATCGACAATTGCGTCGCGAGTTGCAGTCGTTCGAGCGCCGTCGTCGCCATCACCGCCATCACCGCCACGAGCAGCAACACGGTCAGCAGCGCCGCGCCTTCCTCGGACCGGCGCGGAATCACAGTGCCCCTGTCGATAGGTTGACTGGCGGCACGGTGCGCTTGGTACCGGTGGCAAATGCCATCACCAACGGCGGGGAATTGCCGCGCGTGACCGTCATCTCGACCGCGGCCGGCAACGACGCGAGATCATTGTTGTCCCACCGCGCGCGCCAGTCGCCGAGGCCGTCGCGGTACCGCATCGAGACCGCCGTCACACGGTCGGCGAGCAGCAGCGTGGCGGTTGGCGCATCGGGCACAGCAATGTCATAGCCCTGCCGTTCGAGGCGTCCATTAATCAACGTCACGTCGACGCGCTGGACGCTCGCGCGCGCCACGCCATCGGGGTTGCTCCACCCGCTGCGGACATAGCCAAGGACGAGCGCGTCGCTGCGCCCGTCGTTCCCGGTAAAGGCGCGCAACGGCTGACCATCGGTGCCACGCGCGATGCGTGGCGCGGCCTGTGCGAAGTCGTTGGCCAGCAGCACCGACATACGACGCACGCCCGCGACATCGTCGAGCCGCGCCACCGCCGCCGCTTGGGCACGCACGCCAAAGCTCAGGAGCATCACGCCCGCTCCCGCGAGCAGCGCAAAGATGAACAGCGCGACCATCATCTCGATGAGCGTGAAGCCGGAAGCACGCGCGGCGGTCATTGCGCCGCCCGTGCGATCGACAGCCGCGTCAAGGGGTGCCCGGCGGCATCGGCGACCGCGAGGTCGATGCGGACGATCCGCACGTCGTCGGTGCGCGTCGCGGTGCGGCGCCAGTTCCATGTCGCGCCGGCGTTAGTTGTTTGCCCACTTGCCTCGCCAAGCGACGGCGGCGCGGGGTCGGTCAGCAGCTCGACGGCCAGGTTGCGCGCGACGATCTGTGCGGTCGTCGTATCGGCAAGCCGCGCAGTACCCGTCAGCGTCGCACCCTCGAGCCGCAACAACGCCAATGCCGCGAGGCTGAAGATGGCCAGCGCGACGAGCATTTCGATCAACGTGAAGCCGTGTTCGGCGGAACGCTTCGAGGACGTGAAGCCTTTAGTCCCTGCCGACACGGATGCCTCCGTCACTCGTCAAGGTCACGCGGACCGCGGCTGCATCGCGGCGCAGGTCGATCGTGATCGGCTCCGCGATCGCCCCGGTAGGGTCGAACACCGCGCTGCCGCCGCTGCTGACCGTCGTGCCGGGCTTCCAAGAGACCGGGGAGAAGGGTCGGCCGGTCGCGGCCTGCCAGCGCCCCTGCCCGCGTTGCTCGACAGCGTATCCGCTGGCGTCGATGCGCAGACGCATGACGCGGCCCTGCACGATCGCGTCGTCTTGCACCGCTTTGGCACGCATCGCGAACCGGTCGGCCTCATCGACGATGCGTCCGCGCGGATCGGGCAGCGCGACCACGACGGCTGCCGACGCAAGGCCCACGATCGCGACGACGACCATCAATTCGACAAGCGTGAAGCCGTGTTCGGCGGAACGCCCACGAAGCGTGAAGCCGTGTTCGGCGAAAAGCCCGTATAAGGTAAGGCGCTTATTGCCAGTTGCCGAGATCGGCATTTTCGCCCGTCCCCCCGACCACACCGTCGGCACCCAGCGTGAAGATGTCGTAGGTGCCGTGCTTCCCTGGAAGTTCGTAGCCATACTCGCGACCCCATGGGTCTTTTGGCAGCTTCTTGATATACCCCCCCGGCGGATAGCGTGAAGGATCGGTCGCACCTGCCGGGGGCCGCACCAGCGCTCCCAGCCCCTGGCTGGTGGAGGGGTAGGTAAGGTTGTTGAGCCGGTAAAGCTCGAGCGCCTGATCGAGCGTCGCGATATCGGCCTTGGCTTTCTGATCGTTCGCTCGTCCAAGGTTCGGAAGCACGTTGATCGCAACGATAGTGGCAAGCAGCCCGATGATGACGATGACGACCATGAGTTCGACCAGCGTGAAGCCGTGTTCGGCGGAACGGCTATGAAACGTGAAGCCGTCTTCGGCGGAACGCCTACGAAACGTGAGGCCGTGTTCGTGCGAGCTATGACGACGCTTGTTCACGCAGCACCTACCAGGGTTTCGAGTTGCAGGATGGGGAGCAGGATCGCCAGCACGATCGCGGCGACCACGCCTCCCATGATGACGATGATCGCGGGTTCGAGCAGCGACAGCGCGGTCGCGGTGAACCCGTCGAATTCGCGTTCCAGATAGTCGGCGGCGCGCTCGAGCATCGCATCGAGCTGCCCCGAAGCCTCGCCCGAAGCGGTCAAATAGACGAGCAGCGGCGGAAATAGCCCCGCTCGCTTCAGCGCGGCGGACAAGCTGCCGCCGCCACGCACGGCGATCACGATTTCTTCCGACGCCGCTTTCAGCGCACGATTGT
>JAYTAR010000403.1:0-18275 GCA_043737455.1 Sphingomonadales bacterium
CCGAATGGCGTGCGAGAAAACTCCCGGCGAGCGCATCGGCGCCGGGAGCGCCCGCAACCGACGCCAGGATTGCATTGGGCTGCATTTTCGATCCCGCGATCGCCTGAACCTGAACATTCAGCGCCGCATTGTTGTAATTATCGACGGGGTTCGGTGCGCTGGTGAAATTCTCGGTCTTGCTGATCTTCACGATCGGGCCGGTGCTCGAAAGCGGAGCGGCAGCACTTCCTCGCCGTATATCCCAAGCCTGGCTTGGATAAGCGATACCTCCCTGCTGGACGTCGTCGCCATTCAGGTCCTTGACGCTTCCTTCGACAGCAACGGATGGCGTCTTCACTTGAGCCGAAGCGGTCCCGACCGCAGACACGACGAACCCCATGCTAGCAAGTACACCAATGATCCGCATCATCTACTTACTCCGCCTTGGATAGATTATCGTCGCTGCAATACGACAATATCCTGAAAATCATGGATAGCACCATGTGTATCTTGAGTACCTCAAAGAAGCTGGACCAGCTTCGTCTGATGTAATTCTCACTGATGAATGTGATTCCATAGTCATAATCTTCGGACGTCAGATGGCCGAGTTGTCGGATGAAACAATGCCCTTTTCCGAATTTCAACTCGTTACTGGCCTCCTCAAGGCTTCCTCGAGGACATTCGACCAGATTGAACACGAAGTCGTCGGTGAGCGTCCGATGAACGGCTCGGTCACCATGGACCGTCAGCAGCAGGATTGCGCCGGGCTGAGTGATCCGTCGTAGTTCGTTGAGATAAAACAGACGATCCTTCTCGTTCAGATGACTGAAGACCGAGATACTGATAACGCAATCGAACTAACTATCGCGAAATGGAAGCGGCTGGCGAGCGATATTCAGATGAGCTGAAACATAGGGCAGGCTGTCGGCTACCCATGCGACCGTCTTTGCGTCGACGTCGACGCCGGCATAGCTTCCAGCGAACCCCTTGAACAGTCGAGCCAATCGACCGACCCCGCAGCCAAAATCAAGGATGGACGCGAATTTTTTTAGCTCCGTTGGAGTGGCTTGCTCGAGTTCGCGAGCAAAATGAACACCGTGCGTTGCGAAGTCTGCCGGATCGGTCAATCCCGTCGTCACGTACATCAGTTCGCGAGGTGGAAAGGCGGCGAGGCCAGACTCGCCCGCGGTGCCGACCGCAGTCAGATTGAAATCCAGCCAATCGTCGAAATTTCCATCGATCCCGGCCTGCGCAACTTGCTGCCAGTCGCCTGTCTTCATGGCCATAACCTTATCGCCTCCCCCGCTTGCTATGGCGCGTTCATAGTGCGAGCCATCGCCAAACCCACGCGCTTTCTCGTTTCGCTTCGTTGCCACGGCGGCTTGCGGCTCGACGCCGCCGGTTTACGCCACGTTCACCAAGTGATGAAAGCGTTCGGCAAGTCCTCTCGTCGCATTGGCAGCCCGTGTTCGGGGGCGTGGGGCCGTCGGACCATGGGCAAATGCCCATAAGGGACCAATATGACACATCGTAATCTCCGTTCGCTTGCGCTCGTCGGTGCCACCCTTCTTGGGCTTGGCACGACCGCGGCACATGCGCAGGCCGCCACCGCGACCGGCACCGCCAAGGCGCTGATCCTGCGTCCGATCACCGTTACCAAGACCGCCGACCTCGACTATGCGCGCATCGTCACCGGCGTCGCGGCGTCGACCGTCACGGTCAGCCCGGCGGGCGCGCTGACCTGTGGCACGGGGCTCACTTGCCTCGGCACCGTCAGTGCGGCGGCGTTCAGCGTCGTCGGCACCGTCGGCCAGGTCGCGACGGTATCGGTTCCCGCGACCGTGACGCTGAACAACGGCGCATCGTCGATGACGTCGACGCTCGTTCGGTCGGCAGCGACACTGACGCTCGCGGCGACCAACTCGTTCACGGTTGGCGGCGTGCTTGCGGTCGGCGCCAGCCAGCCCGACGGCCCGTATTCGGGCAACTTCACCGTCACCGTCGATTATCAGTAAAAGTGACGGCCGGGCGGCCCGCATGTCTCGGCGACATGCGGGCTGCTTACCGCTAATTTAACCACCCGCGCGCTATCGTTACCCCGACCATGTTTCCCGGGGGTTTATCGATGATCCGTTTTGCACAATTTGCCGCGCTTGCGCTCCTTTCGACCAGCGCGGTGCCCGCGCTCGCCGCAGGTGACCTGCTCGTCGCGCCTACGCGGTTGCTGCTCGACGGCGGACGCGGGACCGAGATCGTCCTCAACAATATCGGCAGCGAACCGGCCACGTACCGCATCTCGCTCGAGCTGCGGCGCATGAACGCACAGGGCGGGCTCGACGAGGTCGCCGCGACCAGCGTGAATGCCACCGAAACCGCCGCGCTGGGGATGATCAGCTATGCGCCGCGTCGCGTCACGCTGCCGCCGAATCAGCCGCAGACGATCCGCGTCGGTGCGCGCTTTGCCGAAGGGCTCGCCGACGGCGAGTATCGCGCGCACATGCTGTTCCGCGCCATTCCGAACGCGAAAGCGCCCGTCGCGCCCGCCGACGGACGTCCGGGACTGTCGATCGCACTCACCCCGATCTACGGCGTCACCATCCCCGTTATCGTGCGCAAGGGTGCGCTGAACGCGGTCGGGACGATGCGCGATGTCCGGCTGGTTCCCGCCGTCCCCAGCGTCGCTGGCGCAATGAGCGATCGTGCACTGGCGTTCACGCTGACGCGCAGCGGCACGCGCTCGCTTTATGGCCGCATCGTCGTCCGCAAGGCCGGGGTGGCGAAACCGATCTACGAGGCACGCGGGATCGCGGTCTATGCCGAAACCGCCGAGCGCACGGTGACGCTCCCCCTGAAGACCGCCGACCGGCTGTTGATGTCGGGCCCAGTCACCGTCGACTACCGCGAGGACGACGAGACCGGCGCGCTGATCGCGTCGGCGAGCGGTACTCTGGGCTGAGCGCAGGAGCGCCAAGGACACCTTCATGTTACGGCTTGCCCGACGCGGGTTGACGGCGTTGGCGGCGTTCGCGTCGTTGACGAGCGTCGCCCCGGCGGTCGCCGCCCCCGGCTGGACTGCGAATTCGGACGACGCGCTGCTGTTCGACGTGCGCATGGGCAAGTACCGGGTCGGCGACGGCGTGCGTGGTTACCAGACGCCGACAGGGGTCTGCGTCGATCTCGCCGACACATTGCTGGCGCTCGACATTCCGATCCGTCTCGACAAACAGTCGCGCCGCGCAACCGGCTGGGCATTCGAAGAACGTCGCAGCGTCACGATCGATCGCGCGAGCGGCATCGAACAAATCATGAACGCCAGCGCAAAAGTTGCGCCGCACGACATTGAGGACACGCCAGAGGGCTGGTGCGTCCAGACGACCGCACTGTCGCGGTGGTTCGGCGCGACTTTTACCGGCGACGTGGCCAATGCGGTGCTGACGGTGAAGTCGGACCGCACGCTGCCGCCCGAAGCGGCCGCCGAACGGCGCGCGCGCGCCGCCGCCGCGCGACCGCAGCCCGCATTCGACCTAGCCAGTCTGCCGCAATCGCGCATCAGCTACGCCGGGATCAGGCCACCCGCCATCGATGTCGTCGCCAGTGTGGGCGCGACGCGCGACCGCCGCGACGGCAGCATGGTAGCCCTGCAATATGAGCTTTATGCCGCCGGCGAAGCAGGGCCGGTCGCGTATAACGCGCGGCTGTCCTCCGACCGTCGCGGGCTGCCGCAAGCGCTGCGCGTCCAGGCGTATCGCACCGATCCGAAGGGCGGGCTCCCGCTTGGCGCGACGACGATTGCGGTCGGCGACGTCACCGGCCTGGCGACGCCACTCGTCGCCGCGGCCAGCGTCGGGCGCGGCGCGATGATCACCAACCGCCCGGTCGAACGGCTCGATCGTTTCGACCGGATCGACCTGCGCGGCGAGCTCCCCCGCGGTTGGGACGCCGAACTCTATCGCAACAGCCAATTGATCGCGTTTGCGCGTGAGCGGGACGACGGTCGGTACGAGTTTCGCGATGTCGCGCTGCAATACGGGCAGAATCGCTTCGAGATTGTGCGATACGGTCCGCAGGGGCAGGTACGACGCGAGGTGCGCAGTGTGCCGGTCGGGCTCGACAGCATCCCCCCGCGCAAGACCTATTGGTGGGCGGGCGTCGACGAGGACGGACGCGACCTGATCGATCTGCAACCCAAGCTGCGCTACGGCAACAATGGCTGGCGCGGCTCGGTGGGGGTCGAGCGCGGATTGAACGCCAAGACGTCGGTCGCGGCCTACTTCCACACACTTCGCGTGGCTGGTGCGGGGCGGCGTAGCTATGCCGAGGCGGCGCTGCGTCGCGCGCTGGGGTCGGCGCTGGTCGAAGTGTCGGCGTCGGGCGCACTGGGCGGCGGCACTGCGCTGCGCGGGCAAATCGTCGGCGAGCGCGGACGGACCCGTTACGCAGTCGAAACGATCTGGGCGAACGGATTTCGCTCGGACCGGATCGATGCCGGGGTCAGCGGCATGCACAATGTCACGATCGATCATGTCTTTGGGCAGGGGCGCGGCGCTATCCCGTTGAACTTGAACGCGAAATTGACGACGCGCACCAACGGCGACGCGCGCTACGACGTGGCGGCGCGCGTGTCGACGACGATCGGCCGCATCGCGCTGACCGGTGACCTGACGTGGCGCAGCGAGCGTCGGCGGCTCGGCCCCGATATGCCCGGCGTCATGGAGGCGGGTCTGCTCGCCAATGCCCGCGTCGGCCGCGTGCGGCTACGCGGCGAGGCGCGCTTCCGCATTGCGCCCGACCCGCGCTTCGAAAGCGCGACACTGGTGGGCGAATGGGCGGCGGGGCGCGATTCCGACCGCGGCAACGCCTGGCGCGCCGAGATCGGTTACGATCGCGGCTCGGGGCGGGCGCGCGCAGGGCTCGGCTATGTCCGGCGTTTCGATCGTTTCGCACTGACCGCGAGCGGCGAGGTCGCGAGCGACGGGTCGGTCGCGGCGGGGCTGAGCGTCGCGTTCAGCCTCGGGCCCGATCCGCGCGCGGGACGCGGGCTGCGGATGACCGGCGAAAAGCTGGCGTCGCGCGGGTCGGCGCTGGTGCGCGTCTGGCGCGACCTCAATGCGAATGGCGTGCGCGATGCGGGCGAGCCCTGGGAGAAGGGCGTCGACCTGACCGCCGGTCGCGTGCCCGTCGACGCGCCGACCGATGCCAACGGCGAAGCGGTGATCGACGGGCTCGAACCGTTCCAGCCGGTGCTGATCGGCATCGACGCCTCGGCCTTGCCCGACCCGATGGTGCAGCCCGCGCTTGTGGGCCGCGTTGTCACGCCGCGCCCGGGAATCGTGGCGGTCATCGACCTGCCGCTGGTCGGCGCGGGCGAGATCGACGGGACGCTGGTGCGCGTCGGCGGGGGCGCGATCGAAGGCGTCGACCTGGAATTACTCGACCCCCAAAACCGCGTCGTGCAAACCACCCGCGCCGATTTCGACGGCTTCTTCCTGTTCGAGCGCGTCCCCTATGGCCGCTATACCGTCCGCGTCGGCGCGCTGTCCGCCGATGCCGCGCGGCTCTCGCCGGTGCTGGCGACCCGCGCCGAGATCGGCGTCAAGACACCCGTCGCGCACCTCGGCGCGGTGGCGGCGCAGGGCGCGACGCGCTCGGCGGTCAGGTAGCGGCGCGCGCTTCGGCGACGAGCTCTTTGCGGCTGAGCTTGCCGACGAGCGTCTTGGGTAATTCGGCGCGCACCTCGACCGCCGTGACGCGCTCATGCTTGCCGAGCTGCGGATTGAGCCACGCCGCCAGCGCCGGCCCATCGACGGCGGCGTCGACGGCGGCATCGGCGTTCAGCGTCACGAATGCCTTGGGAAGCTCGCCGTGGTACGCGTCGGGGATGCCGATCACGATCGCTTCCTTGACCGCCGGGTGACGGTACAGCACGTCTTCGATCTGGCTGGGGAACACCTTGAACCCGCCGACCGCGATCATGTCCTTCAGCCGGTCGACGATGCGGATATAGCCCGCGTCGTCGATCGTCGCGACGTCGCCGGTCCGCAGCGCGCCGTCGACGAAACTGTCGATATCGGCGTCGGCGCGGCCCCAATATCCCTTCATCACCTGCGGCCCGCGCACGATCAGCTCGCCGGGTTCGCCGGGCGCGGCGGGGCGCGTCGGATCCTCGCGGTCGACCAGTGTGACGATCGTGCCCGGGATCGGCTGCCCGATGCCCCCGACAGGGCCGCCGCCCGCATAGGGATTGCACGCGACGACGCCGGCGCTTTCGGTCAGGCCATAGCCCTCGACCACGCGCGCGCCGGTCAGTGCCTCGAACTTGGCTTTCAGACTGTCGGCGAGCGGCGCGCCGCCCGAAATGCAGACGCGCAGCGACGAGAAATCGGTCTTCGCGCAATCGGGATGGTCGAGCAGCGCCTGATACATCGTCGGCACCCCGGGCAGCGCAGTCGCTTTGGCGCGCGCGATCGTCGCGAGGGTGTCCTTGGCGGCGAAACGCGGCAGCATCGCGACCATTCCGCCCGCGAGCACGGTACGGTTGAGGACACAGGTGTTCGCGAACACATGGAAGAACGGCAGCACGCCGACGATACGGTCGGGTAAGCCGGCCTCGGGATCGAGCGCATGGACCTGACGCGCGTTCGCGGTCAAATTCTGGTGCGTCAGCATCGCCCCCTTGGGAACGCCGGTGGTGCCCCCGGTATATTGGATCAGCGCGACGTCGTCGGCATCAATCTTGGCCGCTTGCGTGCCGGCGTGACGCAGCATCGCCGCCATCGGCACGATCCGAACGTCATCTTTAGGGAGAGCCGCGATCTCGGCGCGGCGAAACAGGCGGAACAGCACGCGCTTGACCGGCGGCAGCCAGCCCGACAGGCACCCGACGATGACGCGGTCGATCGTCCCGCCACCCAGCAAGGCGCGCGCGGTGGCGAACAGCGCGGGCACGTCGCACGTCACGATAATGCGCGCGCCGCTGTCGGCGATCTGGTGCGCAAGCTCGGCGGCCGAATAGAGCGGCGACATGTTGACGACGATCCCGCCCGCCCGCAGCACGCCATAATAAGCGATGATATAGTCGGGCACATTGGGCAGATAGAGCCCGACGCGGTCGCCCTTCGCCAGCCCCTGCGCCTGCAACGCCCCCGCGAATGCCGCGACGTGCCGCGCGACCGCCGCATAACTCAATTGCGCGCCCATGAAATCGGTGAGGGTCGCACCCGGCGTCCGCGCGGTGCTGGCGTCGAACATGTCGGGCAGGGTGAGCGGCGCAAAGGTCACGTCCCAGTTGCCGGGATGAGCATAGGCAGTGCGCCAGACGGCGGTGGGGTCGGTCATGGGCCAAGCTTAGCGGGGGTTGCGCGAGGCTGGAAGTAGCGAGAATCTGGGAACCTTGGTCGGCCGGGACGGTATGCTACCGGCGCTTTTTCCCCTCGATCAGAGCCGCCTGTTGCCACGGACTCGGCGCCTTGTCGGTGCGGTGGATGCACCCCGGCCAGCAGCAGGGCCGCTTCTTTCCCTCCATCAGTTCCTCGCGCGTGCGTCCGATGCGGCGCTGGCGCGTGGCGGGTTGCTTCGCATCATCGACCCAGCAGATGAATTCGTTGCGACCGAGCGGTGTCAGGCCTTCCCAAAGCGAATAGATCGCGGGGTCGGCGCGGATCGCGGCCTCCAGGTCTTCCTGCGCCTCATGGACGGTGCCGTTGGGGAAGGGGGTCGGCTCTGACATTAACACCTTCTCTTCCTTCTTAAGCCCTTCTCCCGCCTTCGCGGGAGAAGGGTTGGGTGAGGGCTTACTTCGTTCTACAAAAAACCATGCTCGGACCAATCCGCCGTACCGTAAATCCGCATGCAAAGCGTTTGCGTAGGGCGCGCACAGATGCAGAGAACAAGCTTTGGCAAGCGGTTCGCAGTCGCCAGATCGACGACTTCAAGTTTCGGTTCCAGCATTCGATCGGTGCATATGTGGCTGATTTCGCATGCCTTGAGGCTATGCTGATCGTCGAAATCGACGGCAGTCAGCACGACGAAGTGCGCGACCACCAGCGGACGGCCGACCTCGAAGCCAAGGGATACAGACTGCTTCGGTTCTGGAACAATGAAGTACTCACCAATCTCGACGGGGTCGTCGAGGTCGTTCGTGCAGAGCTGCTGCGGCGCACGGTGAGGTAGCGGAGAAGGTAGAAGAACCCTCACCCAACCCTCTCTCGCGAAGGCGGGAGAAGGCTTTAAGGGCACCGCGGCAGTAGCGCCGATCATGTTGCAAGACCTCCGCAATAACAGAATGAAAGGGGCTGACTTAGCCCTCTCCCGCCTTCGCGGGAGAGGGTTGGGTGAGGGTTCTTCTACCTTCTCCGACCTCTCAGCAAAACGGTCACACCGCGCGAAACCACCATTGCCCCTCGCGAACGTCGCAGCGCGCGCGTCGCGTCACCTCCAGATGCCGCAGATGTGCGAGCGCCTCGCCGGTCGCCAGCCCCCGGATGCTATCGTCGATCGGACGTTTGAACAGCACGCCGAAGCAATCGACCGCGCGCGCCGGGGCCTTGGCCAGATGCGCGTGCAACCGGTCGAGGCTGTCGTGATGCCCCGCCTCGAGCCGGTCGAGCCGCGCGTGCAACCCGGTGAACGGTTCGCCATGCGCGGGCAGCACGAGCAGATCGTCGGACAGCGAGCGAAAGTCCGCGATCGATGCCAGCCAGTCGCCGAGCGGGTCGCCCTGCGGTTCGCTGATCGACAGCGACACGTTCGACGTGATGCGCGGCAGCACCTGGTCGCCCGCGATCATCAGCGCGCCCGCATCGTCGACCAGGCACACATGTTCGGGCGTGTGTCCGCTCCCGACCTTGACCCGCCAGTCGCGCCGCCCCACGCGGATCGTGTCACCGTCGCGGATGCGGACATGCCCGACCGGGACGGGCGCCACGACCTTGGCGAAATTGCCCCAGCCGCGCGCGCGCGAAGCCGCGACCTGTTCGTCGGTCCAGCCCGCGCCGATCAGCTGGTCGATCGCTTCGCGCGGCGGTTCGTCGCGGCGGTCGGCGGTCAGCATCCGCGCGAGCAGCCATTCGGTGCGGTTCATCCACAACGGGACGGCATGCTCGGCGCACAGCCAGCCCGCACAGCCGATATGGTCGGGGTGAAAATGCGTCACGATGACGCGCGTTACGCGACGCCCGCCCAGCGCCTGTACCCACGCCGCACGCGACGCGGGGATATCGATGCCGGTATCGACGATCGCGACGCCCTCGCCGCGGTCGTCGGCATCGTCGAGCAGCCACACGTTGATGTGGTTCAGCGCGCCCGGCACCGGCAGCCGCGTCCAGCCGACCCCTTGCGCAATGGCGTGCACCACACCGTAATCGGGCGCGAAGCTGCCGAGCGGATAGGTGAGCCCGCGCGCCTCGACCGGTTCGAAGCCATGGTCGGCCAGGCTGACATCGGGCGCAGGAGCGGTTTTCATTCGAAACGCTTAAGCACAGCGCTCCGGCAGTGCCAACGGCTGCGCGTCTTAACACTTCCTTGACCATGCCCCCGACATAGCCAGCACAACGGCGAGAGCGGGGGACGCGGGACAGTGAGCAACCAGGGTGCAGGCGCGGTCGACGTGGCGATCATCGGCGCGGGACCTGCCGGGCTGACCGCCGCTTACCTGCTGACCAAACAGGGCTTCAGCGTGACCGTCATCGAGCGCGACGCGCACTATGTTGGCGGCATCAGCCGCACCGTCGAGCACGCAGGGTTTCGCTTCGACATCGGCGGGCATCGCTTCTTTTCCAAGTCACGCGAAGTCGTCGACCTGTGGAACGAGCTGCTGCCCAACGATTTCATCCAGCGCCCACGGATGAGCCGCATCCATTACGAGGGGAAATTCTACAGCTACCCGTTGCGCGCGTTCGAAGCGCTTGCGAACCTGGGCCTGTGGCGTTCGACGCGCTGCATGGCGAGCTTTGGTTGGGCAAAGGCGTTTCCGATCCGCGATGTGCGCAGTTTCGAGGATTGGGTCGTCAACCAGTTCGGACGGCGGCTCTATGAGATCTTTTTCAAGACCTATACCGAAAAGGTCTGGGGCATGCCGTGCGATGCGATGTCGGCCGACTGGGCGGCGCAGCGCATCAAGGGGTTGAGTCTCGGCGCAGCGGTGCTCGACGGGGTGAAGCGCTCGCTGGGCCTCAACAAGCGCCCCAATGACGGCATGGGCACCAAGACTTTGCTCGAAACGTTTCGCTATCCGCGGCTCGGCCCCGGCATGATGTGGGACGCGGCGCGCGACCGCGTGGTCGAGGGCGGCAACCATGTGCTGATGGGAACGTCGCTGACGCAGTTGCGCCACGACCCGGTCACCGACCGCTGGCGCATCGCGGCGAAGGGCCCCGAAGGCGCGGTCACGATCAGCGCGCGGCACGTCATCTCCTCGGCACCGATGCGCGAGCTCGCCGGGCGCATTTTTCCCGTCCCCGCGTCGCTGCCCGCAGCGATCGACCTGAAGTACCGCGATTTCCTGACCGTCGCGCTGATGATCCGCGCCGACGATCTGTTCCCCGACAATTGGATCTACATCCACGATCCGCGCGTGAAGGTGGGCCGCGTCCAGAATTTTCGCAGCTGGTCGCCCGAAATGGTGCCCGATCCGGGAATCGCGTGCGTCGGCCTCGAATATTTCTGCTTCGAGGGTGACGGGCTCTGGTCGTCGAGCGACGACGACCTCGTCGCGCTCGCCACCGCCGAGATGGCGACATTGGGGCTGTGCCGACCCGAACAGGTCACCGGCGGCGTCGTCGTGCGGCAGGAAAAGGCGTATCCGGTCTATGACGAGGGCTATGCCGCGAACGTCGAGACGATGCGCCGCGACCTCGAAACGACCTACCCGACCCTGCACATGGTCGGGCGCAACGGCATGCACCGCTACAATAATCAGGATCACGCGATGATGACCGCGATGCTGACGGTGCGCAACATCGTGGCGGGCGCGCGTGTCTACGACATTTGGGCGGTCAACGAAGACGCAGAATATCACGAGAGCGGCGACGAGGGGCAAGCCGCAGCATTGTCGAGCGAGCGCCTCGTCCCGCGTGCGCTGGCCGCGTGATCATCGCAACACCGCGTGTGCCGACCTATCTGCGTTACGTCGCGGTCAGCGGCACCGCGCTCGCGCTCGATAGCGGCAGCTTTCTGGCGCTGATCGGTGGCGGCATGCCGCCGGTCGCGGCCGCGGGCATCGGTTACACGTTGGGTATCGCCGCGCATTGGTGGCTGTCGAGCCGCGCGGTATTCGCGGACCGCATGCGTCCCACGCTTGCCGGGCAGCGTGCGCAAGCCGCGCTGTTCGTGCTGACCGCGCTCGTCGGACTTGGCCTAACGATGGCGATCGTCGGTACGGGGCACGCGCTCGGCCTCGACGCGCGCGTCGCCAAGCTGATTGCGATCGCGGTCGCGTTTCAGACGACGTGGCTGCTGAGGCGCCGCATCGTCTTTGCATGATGCGCCCACCCCTATGACAAGAACGTCGCGGTTCTGGCCAACGGTCGCTTTGGTCTGGGCCTTGGTGTCAGTGGGCCTGGCGCTGATCGCCCGCGATCGTATCGCGGCCTGGGCGTTCCCCGATCCCGACGACGTGCTGCGGCTGTTGCAGGTTCGCGACTGGTTGTCCGGACAAGGCTGGTTCGACGTCACGCAGCACCGCGTTGCACCGCCCGTCGGCAACCCGATGCACTGGAGCCGCCTCGTCGACCTGCCGATCGCCGCAGTCGAGCTGCTCGCGCGCCCGTTCGTCGGGTCGCTGGGGGCCGAGCGCGTCGCGTTGATCGCGGTGCCGCTGCTCACGCTCGGGGCGGCGATGGCGCTGTTGGCGCGGCTCGCCCGGCGCGTGCTGCCCGACGAACGCGCGATCTTTGCGGTCTGCTTGCTGCCGCTCGGCATCGACGTCGTCCACCAATTACGCCCGATGCGCATCGACCATCATGGCTGGCAGATGGTCGCCGCGCTCGTCATCACGACCGCGCTGATCGGGCGCGGTGCGCGTGCCGGTATCGTCGCGGGTATCGCGGCGGCGCTGTGGCTGGCGATCTCGGTCGAGGGATTGCCCTTCGTCGCGGGGATGCTCGCGCTCGTCGCGCTGCGCTGGGCGATCGATCCCAGCGAACGGGCGATGCTGATCGCGACGCTGACCAGCCTGACGCTCGGCAGCGTCGCTTTGTTCGCCGGGCTGCACGCGCCGACGACATGGGGACAGCCCTGGTGCGACGCGATGTCGCCGGTGTGGCTGGCGATGCTCGTTACCGGCATGTTCGTCGTCGTCGCGAGCGCGCTGCTCGCGCCGAAAACCCGCACGGGGCGGCTGGGTGGCGTGGCGCTTGGCGGGATCGCGGCGCTGCTCGTGCTCACGTCTTATGCGCCGCAATGCCTGTCGGGGCCGTTCGCGACGCTCGACCCGGTCGTCCGCGACTTTTGGTACGTCCATGTGCTCGAGGGGCAACCGGTCTGGAAGCAGTCGCCGGTCGGCATCGCCAATGCGCTCGGCGTGCCGCTGATCGGCTTGATCGGTAGCCTGCTTGCGCTTCGTCGCCAGATAGGACCGGCTCGTCGCGGCTGGACGACGATTGCGGTGCTGCTTGCGATCGCGATTCTCGCCACCGTTCAGGTTCAGCGCGGGTCGGGCGTCGCCAATCTGCTCGCGCTGCCCGGCGCGTCATGGGTGATCGGCCACCTGCTCGTTCGTGCGCGTGCAATCGTACCGCTGCTGCCGCGCCTCGCCGCCACGGCGGGTGCGATCCTGCTCGCGGTTCCGGGGCTGATCGTCGGAACCGTGCTAGCGTGGTCCGCGCCCCCCGCCGTCGCGTCTCCCCCGCCCGCGCCCGGCTGCGATACCGCTCGCGACATGGCCGCGCTCAACGCCTTGCCGCGCTCGGTCATCCTTGCCCCGATCGACGCCGCGCCGCCGATCCTCGTCCTCACGCGCCATGCCATCGTCGCGAGCGCTCACCACCGCGGTGGCGACGCGATCCGCGACGCCATCCTCGCGCTGTCCGGCGACCCCGAGCGCGCGCATGCGATCGTCCGCCGTCGCGGCGTCGGTTACATCGTCGTGTGTCCGGCAATGGCGGAGGCCGACATGCTCGCCGAACGTAATCCAGCGGGCTTGTGGGCACGGCTGCGCAGCGGACAGCGCGTCGATTGGCTCGAACCGACCTTGTTGCCGGGTTCGTCGCTGCGAGTGTGGCGCGTCACCGCCTGACGCTTGGCGACGCCGCCACGCCAAGCTAGGGCGGGCCGCGATGGCGCACCCGGCACCTTGGTGGGAACGACGCGCGACGGTCATCGCGCTGGTCCTGGTCGGCATCATCCCGCTGCTATGGCCCGCGATCCCGCCGCTCGTCGACCTGCCCGGTCACATGGGCCGCTATGCGGTTCAGCTGAACCTCGACCGCGTCGCGCATCTGCGCGAATGGTACGGGTTCGACTGGGCACTGATCGGCAATCTGGGGGTCGACCTGCTGATCGTGCCGATGGCGGCACTGTTCGGGATCGAGCTCGGCACCAAGCTGATCGTGATCGCGATCGCGGCGCTCACCGGCGGTGGCCTGTTGTGGATCTCGCGCGAAGTGCACGGGCGTGTTGCGCCGACCGCGCTGTTCGCGCTGCCGTTCGTCTACGGCCACCCGTTCATGTTCGGCTTCGTCAATTTCGCGCTCGCGATGGCGCTGGCTTTGTGCGCGTTCGCGCTGTGGCTGCGGATGGCGCGACTGGGCGCGGCGCGGCTGCGGCCGTGGGTATTCCTGCCGATCTCGGTCCTGCTGTGGGTCTGCCACACCTATGGCTGGGGCATGCTCGGCGTGCTGGCCTTTTCGGCCGAACTGGTGCGGCAATGGGATCACCGCGCGGCAAAGCATCGCGCATGGTGGCAATTGCCGTTCTACGCGGCATGGCATTGCCTGCCGATGGCGCTGCCGCTGCTGCTGATGCTCGCATGGCGATCGGGTGCGGTCAGCGGTCAGACCGGCGACTGGTTCAACTGGAAATGGAAATGGACCTGGCTGACGCAGGTGCTGCGCGACCGCTGGGAGTGGTTCGATCTTGGCGCGCTCGGCGTCGTCGCCGCGCTCTTGCTGTTCGCGCTGTTCAGCCGGCGTCTCGAATATTCGCGCAACCTGGCGGCCAGCGCGCTGTTCCTTGCCGCGGTCTTTGCGCTGCTCCCGCGCATCGTGTTCGGCTCGGCCTATGCCGACATGCGCCTGACCCCCTATATGGTCGCGATCGCGATCGTCGCGATCCGGCTGACCCCGCGCAGCGGCGCGAGGTTCGCGGCGGGGCTCGCCGCGCTCGGGCTCGTCTTCTTCGGGGTGCGCACATTAGGGACGACCGCGAGTCTGGCAATCGCCGCGCGCGATCAGCGTGCCGCGCTCGTCGCGCTCGACCATGTGCCCGTCGGCGCGCGCCTCGTCAGCTTCGTGGGGCAAGCCTGCGGGCGGACCTGGCCGCTCAACCGGGGCTGGCATCTGCCGGGGATCGCGCTGGTGCGGCGACAGGCGTTTTCGAACGACCAATGGGACATGGCGGGCGCGCAATTGCTCCGCGTGCGCAAGCGCGATGCGCTGCGCTGGGGGCACGACCCGTCGCAGGTCGTCACCGGCTATCGCTGCCCGCGCGACAAATTCTGGTCGCTGCCGATGACCATGCGCTACCTCCCGCGCGCCGCGTTCGACTATGTCTGGCTGATCGACCCGCCACGCTACGACCCGGCGATCATGGCCGGCACGACGCGCGTGTGGAGCGACGGGCGTAGTGCGCTCTATCGCATCGATCAGAGCGAGCCGGGCTTTGGGGCGGCGTTCGAACCGCCCGCGAGAGCGGCGGTTGGCGTGCGGTCTTCCTGAGCGTTGAAGATCAGCTGGTCCGCTACGCGCCTGACGCGCTGCGACCGGACGCTTTAACATCCCGCCCTGCTTGAGTTCTGTCCTACACCCGCCGCTCCGTGCCAGCATGCGGCCGTGGCGGATCGCCGGATGCGCAATTTGGGAAGAAGGTGCGTTTGGTCGCGCACCCTGTGAAGTGTGTGAAGTGAACGCATGCAAAACCGCGCTTCTTGGGGCTTTGGCAGCGCGAATGACGGGTTAACGATTTGCCGATATGAGGTCAGAAATGCAGCTTTCGATCGTCATTCCCTGTTACAATGAAGACGCGTGCATCGACGTGCTGTACACGCGCGTCGCGGCGGTGGCGCGCGGCGTGGCGGGCGATGATCATGAGATCGTGCTGGTCAATGACGGATCGCGCGACGGTACCTGGGCCGCGATGCAGCGGCTCGCCGCCGCCGATCCGCGGCTTGTGGCGATCAATCTGTCGCGCAATCACGGGCATCAACTGGCGCTGACCGCCGGGCTCGACCTGTGTCGCGGCGATACGATCCTTATCATCGACGCCGATTTGCAGGACCCGCCCGAATTGCTGCCCGATATGCTCGGCGTAATGGCGGCCGAGCAGGCCGACGTCGTCTATGCGGTGCGCCGCCAGCGCGCGGGCGAAAGCCTTGCCAAGAAACTGAGCGCCGCGCTCTTCTACCGTCTGCTCGACCGGCTGACCGACACCGCGATCCCGCTCGATACCGGCGATTTCCGGCTGATGACCCGGCGTGCGCTCGATGCGTTTCTCAGCCTACCCGAACAGGCGCGGTTCATCCGCGGCATGGTCGCGTGGGTCGGGTTCCGCCAGGTTCCTTTTGCCTATGACCGCGCCGAACGCCACGCCGGCGAGACGCATTATCCGTTCACCAAGATGCTACGGCTCGCGTTCGATGCGGTCACCGGCTTTTCGACCGCGCCGCTGCGTTTCGCCAGCCATGCCGGGCTCGCGCTGACCGGCGTCTCGATCCTGCTGTTCGCCTATATCGCGTTCGGCTGGTTCAGCGGCAGCGTGGTGCAGGGCTGGACCTCGACGATGCTTGTCGTCGTCGGGCTCGGCGCGGTGCAGATGTTCGTGCTCGGCATGATCGGCGAATATCTCGGGCGGCTGTATATCGAATCGAAGAAGCGCCCGCTCTACATCGTCGCCGACGTCATCGGCACCGCGCGCGAGGGATCACAGCTGGGTCATCGTGGCGATCGTGGCGACGTCAGCACTGCCGCCAGCGAAACGCCCGGGGGCATCGGCACGCGACCGACCAGGTGACGCTCGAGCGCGAAAATTTGCCGGAACAGCGCGTTGACCGGCGCGGGCGGCGGCGCGTCGTCGCTGCCGGTGCGCCGCGTCGCCATCGACACCGCGCGATCGGCGAGCGCGAGCGGAAACAACAGGCTGTTGAAGCTCGTCAGCAGCTCGATCTCCAGCCCCGCCGCCGCGACGCAGTCACGGAAGCGACGCTTCGAATAACGGCGGTGGTGGTGGTTCGCGACGTCATGCCCGGTCCACAGCCACTGGAACTGCGGCACGGTGACGAGGATGCGTCCCCCCGGGCGCAGCCGCTGCGCGATGCTGGCAAGGCTCGCGACATCGTCCTCGACATGTTCGAGCACGTCGAGCAGCGCGACCAGATCATACGCTTCCTCGGGTACGCCCGCCAGTTCGGGCAGGCGCGCGTCGCCGACCACCGGGCCGAAGCGCGCCGTCGCTACCGCGCGGGCGGCGCTGTCGAGCTCATGCCCCTCGACCCGGCCGAAGTCGCGCAGCATCGCCAGATTATGCCCGGTGCCGCAGCCGATCTCGAGGATGCGCGCGTCGGGTGGCGGGGAAACATGGCGCGTAATCAGGTCACGCAGCACCTCGCGTCGCGCGACATACCACCAGTGCGTCGCGTCGTGCGCCGCCATCGCGTCGTAGATCGATCGGTCCATGCTAGCGAAACACCCAGAAGCGATAGATGACGAAGCAGATCGCGGGCGTCACGAACACCATCGTCAGGATCGGTGTCCAGTTGGGCAATGTCAGCGGTCCCGTAAGCAGCCAGACGAACAGCGAGTTTAGTGTAAAACTGATGCCCGAGGTCAGGAAGAACTTGCCGCCCTGCCCGACCGACGCGGCGCCGGCGGTGTCGCGAAAGCTGAACCGGGCATGCAGCACATAGCCGAGTGCCATCGACACCAGATACGCAACCGCATTGGCGACGAGTGGCGTAAGCGCGAAATGGCTTACCCCCGCCCAATATGCGGCCACGCCGAACGCGGTCACGACGCCGCCAGTCAGCGCATAGCGAACGACCTGCGCGGCGAGCGCGCGATGCGACGGCGAGAGGGCGAGCATTGCGCTTCCTTAGCCGCAGGGAGTTGAGAAAGTCATCCTTTCGCCTACAGGCGCTCAGGCGATGACGAGCGAACCGGACTGGGCGCGCCACTGGCGCTGGATTGTGCTTGCCGTCTGGCTGTTGGGGTGCGCGTGGTTCGTCTACGACCGCACGTTCATGATCCGCTGGCTGGTGCTGCCCGATACCGACGACAATATGCGCTTGTCACAGGTCCGCGCGCTGATGGCGGGGCAGGGCTGGTGGGACTTGCGCCAGTATAAGCTCGATCCGCCGCGCGGGTTCGACATTCACTGGAGCCGCCTCGTCGACCTGCCGATCGCGCTGCTAATCACGGGCCTGCGTCCGTTCTTGGGTACTTTCGGCGCGGAGCGATGGGCAGCGGCGATCGCGCCGATGCTGCCGCTCGCGGTGGCGATGTCGGCGATGGCGCTGACGGTGCGGCGGCTGATCGATCCGCGGTCCTTCGTGGTCGCGCTCGGGCTGCTGCTGTGCTGCCAGGCGACGTTGCTGATGTTCATGCCGATGCGCATCGATCATCACGGCTGGCAGCTTGCGTTTCTGACGCTGACGCTCGCGGGGCTTGCCGACACGCAGCCCAAGCGCGGCGGGCTGACGATGGGCTTTGCGAGCGCCGCATCGCTTGCGATCGGGCTCGAGCTGATGCCGTTCCTCGTCATCGCAGGAGCGGCGGCGGTATTGCGCTGGGTGTGGAACCCGACCGATTGCGCGCGGCTGGCGCGGTACGGCGTCGCGCTCGGCTCGGGCTGTGCGCTCGGCTATCTTATATTCACCAGCACTGCGAGCAGCGTGCCGCGCTGCGACGCGCTCTCGCCGGTGTGGCTCGGAGTCATGGTTGCGGCGGGGTGGCTCGCATATCTGCTGCCAAAGCTTACCGTCGACGATTGGCGCGTGCGGCTGGGCGCGGCGGCGGTGGGTGGGCTGATTCTTGCGGGTGGCTTTGCGCTGTTCGCGCCGCAATGCCTGGGGCGGCCCGAGCAAATCTCCGACGAACTTGTGCAAACGTGGTTCAAGAACATCCGCGAGGCCAAGCCGCTGACCGCGCAGC
>JAYTAR010000404.1:0-3007 GCA_043737455.1 Sphingomonadales bacterium
GACATCGCGCGCTATACGGCTGGCATCATGCGCGCGGACATGGCGGCTTACGACAGCGATCCGACACTTTACACGCAATCGCTCGGCTGCTGGCACGGGTTCATCGCTCAGCAGAAGCTGATTTCGATCAAGAAGCATTTCGGCACGACCGATCGCAAATATTTGTACCTTTCGGGCTGGATGGTCGCCGCGCTGCGCAGCGAATTCGGACCGCTTCCCGACCAGTCGATGCACGAGAAGACAACCGTCCCCGCGCTGATCGAAGAACTTTACACGTTCCTGCGTCAGGCAGATGCGCGCGAATTGAACCTGCTGTTCCGCGACCTCGACACCGCGCGCGCGAACCGCACCGACGACAGCGCGATCATGGCCAGGATCGACAGCTTTCAGACGCATGTCGTGCCTGTCATTGCCGATATCGACGCGGGCTTCGGCAATGCCGAGGCGACGTATCTGCTCGCCAAGAAGATGATCGAAGCGGGAGCCTGTGCGCTCCAGATCGAGAACCAGGTCAGCGACGAAAAACAATGTGGGCATCAGGACGGCAAGGTAACGGTGCCGCACGAGGACTTCCTCGCAAAGGTACGCGCGTGCCGTTACGCGTTCCTCGAACTCGGCGTCGACGACGGCATCATCGTGACGCGCACCGATTCGTTGGGTGCAGGCCTGACCAAACAGATCGCCGTCAGCACCGAAAATGGCGATCTTGGCGACCGCTACAACAGCTTTCTCGACTGCGAGGAGATCGACCAGGCGACCGCGCGCAACGGTGACGTCATCATCTACCGCGATGGCAAGCTAATGCGGCCCAAGCGGCTCGCGTCGAACCTGTTTCAGTTTCGCGCGGGGACCGGTGAAGATCGCTGTGTGATGGATTGCATCGCCAGCCTCGAAAACGGCGCCGACCTGCTTTGGATCGAAACCGAAAAGCCCGATGTCGAACAGATCGCGGCCATGATGGACCGAGTGCGCGAGGTGTTTCCCAAGGCGAAGCTCGTCTATAATAATTCACCCAGTTTCAACTGGACGCTCAATTTCCGTGGTCAGGTCTATGATGCCATGGTGGCCGAGGGGCTCGACGTGACCGCGTACGATAGCGCCAAGCTGATGAGTGCCGAATATGACGACACCGAACTCGGCATCGCGGCGGACAAGCGCATCCGCACGTTCCAGGCAGATGGCGCCAAGCGTGCAGGCATTTTCCACCATCTCATCACGCTGCCGACGTACCATACCGCCGCGCTGTCGACCGATGCGTTGGCGAAGGAGTATTTCGGCGCGGCAGGCATGCTCGGCTATGTTGCCGGCGTGCAGCGCAAGGAGATCCGCGACGGGATTGCGTGCGTGCGGCACCAGAACATGAGCGGGTCGGACATCGGCGACGATCACAAGGAATATTTCGCGGGAGAGGCGGCGCTGAAGGCGGGTGGCGCGCACAATACGATGAACCAGTTCGGCTGACCCGGTGCGAGACCGAGCTTGACCTTGTCCACGCCCCTTGGGTTCCTTGGATCGGAAACGCCGACGACGCGAGCCATTGCGGCGCTTGATTGGGGCGCCACCGGGCTTGGCGCGATCGCCGATTGGTCGCCCGAGCTTCGCACTGTGGTCGGCCTCGCGCTGGCCCTCAATCATCCTGCGGCCATTTGGTGGGGTCCCGACTTGTGGCTCATCCATAACGAGGCTTATGCGCACGAGCTCTTGAGGGAGCGCGCTCCGGGACTGGGAAAGTGCTTCGATGCGATCTGGGGCGATGTCGCTGCGCTGGTACGCCCGAAATTCGATGAGGTGCTCAAAACTGGCCGCGGTCAATCATGGGTCGACGAATCGATCGACATCGAACGTGAGGGCGTGATCACGGAGACGTTCTGGACCTATAGCTTCGTTCCGATCCTCGGTGCCGACGGGAGCGTCCTGGGCATCTTCAACAGCGCGCGCGAAACGACGGCGCGCGTTCTCCAGGACCGTCACGACGCGCTGCTGCTGACGCTCGAGGCCGAACTGCTTGCCGCCGATACGAGCGATGCGATGATCGATCGGGCGCTGGCAACGATCGGGTCTCATCTGGGAGCCAGGCGCACAGGATTCAGCGAGATCGATATATCGGCGGGGACGTTCGAAATCCGTCGCTGCTGGACCGGTGGTGCGGAGATGCCCGACATCACGGGACGTTACCCGCTCGGTACCTTCGGACGCATCAGTGACGAGCTGGCGAGCGGCAAAGCGATCATCATCGAGGACAATGAGACCGACGTTCGAACCGCCGATCCTGCGACGCTTGCAGCCTATTCCGCGATAGAATTGCGATCGGGCGTCGTCGTGCCGATCCTCGAGCGTGGAACTTACGTCGGCGGGATCTTTGCACAGGACGATGTGCCACGCCGCTGGACGCCGCACCAAGCGCAATTGGCGCAGGCCGCCGCCGATCGCCTGTGGCAGGCATTGAAGCGTGCGCGAGCCGAAGTGGCGCTGCGCGAGAGCGAGCAACGCTACCGGTTGATCTTCGAACAGGCCGACGACATCATCTTCACCGCCGACATCGATCAGCGCATCACCGCTTTCAACGCGGCGGGGGCGGCAGCGATGGGAGTGCCTGCGGGCTCGCTCATTGGCTGCTCGATCGCCGACTTCGTCTCGCCCGACGATTTCAGGCAGACCAGCGCCATGCTCGCGACCAAGCTGCGCGATGGCGGTAACACGCGTCACGAAGTGACCGTCCTGGGTGCCGACGGTCGGCGCATGCGTTGGGACAACAATTCGACATTGGTGATCGACCGCGATGGCAAGCCGGTCGGCCTGCTGTCGATCAGCCGCGACGTAACCGAACGGCGAGCGTTCGACGAACGTCAGTCGCTGTTGATCCACGAACTTAACCACCGCGTGAAGAATACGCTCGCGCTGGTGCAAGGCATCGCGCACCAGAGCTTTCGTAGTGGGGTCGATCCCACCGCGTCGCAAAGTGAATTCCTCGCCCGTCTGCGCACGCTGGCGGCGGCGCATGATCTAC
>JAYTAR010000405.1:0-7429 GCA_043737455.1 Sphingomonadales bacterium
GCTGGTCGCGCGTGCCGCGCATCCGCGCGTCGTCGGCATCGGCGAGACCGGCCTCGACTATTATTACGACAAGTCCGACCGCGAACGACAGCGCGCCTCGTTTCGTGCGCACATCGACGCCGCGCGCGTGACCGAACTGCCCGTCATCGTGCACACGCGCGATGCCGAGGAGGATACCGCTGCGATCCTGACCGAAGCCATGGGGAAGGGGGCGTTCACCGGCGTGATCCACTGCTTCACCGCGAGCGCCGCTTTTGCGACGATCGCGCTCGACCTCGGGCTGATGATCTCGATCTCAGGGATCGTGACGTTCAAGAATGCCAAGGACTTGCAGGCGGCGGCTGCGACGATCCCGCAGGACCGGCTGCTGATCGAGACCGATTCACCGTTTCTGGCGCCAGTGCCGCATCGCGGTCGACCGTGCGAGCCGGCGTTCGTCGCCGATACCGCACGCATGCTCGCGGGGCTTCGCGGTGAGAGCGTCGAGGGGCTGGCCGCCACGACGACTGCAAACTTCGTGCGGCTCTTTGCCAAGGTGCGCGCGTGAGAGTGACGGTGCTTGGCTGTGGAACCTCGTCCGGGGTGCCGCGCGTCGACGGCAATTGGGGGCGCTGCAACCCGGCGAATCCCAAAAACCGGCGGAGGCGGGTGTCGATTTTGGTCGAACACGGCGATACGCGTATCCTTGTCGATACGTCGCCCGACTTGCGCGAGCAGCTGCTTGCCGAAGGGGGCGGACGCCCGACCGCGGTCATCTGGACGCACGAGCATGCCGATCATTGTCACGGGATCGACGACCTCCGGCCGTTCTATTTCTATGGCAAGGCGCCGCTGTCGGGCTATGCGCGCGAGCGGACACGTGACGACCTGATCCTTCGTTTCGCCTTCGCGTTCAGCGGTCATGGCGGGTATCCGCCGTTCATCCGTTGCGATCCGTTACCAAGCGAGATGATGATCGGTGACGTCGTGGTGCGCGCCGTCGACTTGCCGCACGGTCGGATCACCAGTACCGGACTGCGCTTCGACGTGGGTGGCAAGTCGCTCGCTTACTTTACCGATTTCAACGTGTTGCCAGCGACGGCTGCGGTGCTCGTCGAACGTGTCGACACCTGGATCGTCGATGCAGTGCGTCGTGAACCGCATCCGACACACCCCAACCTGAGCATGACCCTGGGCTGGATCGCCGCAGCTCAGCCAAGGCGCGCGATCCTGACGCACATGGATCAGTCGATGGACTACGACGAGCTTTGCGCCGAGCTGCCACCTCGTGTCGAACCAGGTCACGACATGATGCGGATCGAGTTGTGATCGGTGACCAAGCAGTGTCGGTGGTTGCGGCGCTGATGTGCCTGGTGCTCGTTGGCAGCAGTCTGCTCGCACGGCGCTTGCCGCTCGGACAAACGCTGAAACTGACACTGATCTGGGCAGTAGTTTTCGCTGTGGCGTTCCTGATTGTGTCGCTGTTCGTCGGAAGGCAAACTGACGCAATATCGCTATCACCTCCCCCGCCCATAACTTCGGACTTAACATAATGTTGATTATCGGACTTTGAACGAAGTGGCGATGTGTGTCCCCGACCGCCTGATCGACCTGGTCGCGCGACTGCGCGATCCGATAACCGGCTGCGACTGGGATCGCGTCCAAACCTTTGCGACGATCGCGCCTTATACCATCGAGGAAGCCTATGAAGTGGCCGACGCGATCGCGCGCGACGATATGGCGGCATTGAAAGACGAGCTCGGCGACTTGCTCTTCCAAGTGGTGCTACACGCCTGCATCGCCCAACAGGCCGGGCATTTTACGCTCGCCGACATCACCGAAGCGATCGCCGACAAGATGGAGCGGCGTCATCCACACCTGTTCGGCGATGCGGCAACGCGCCCCGACTGGGAAACGCTGAAAGCCGCCGAGCGTGCCGACGATCTGTCGGCGCTCGATGGGGTCGCGCTTGCGCTGCCTGCACTGATGCGCGCGGAAAAGCTGCAAAAGCGCGCGGCACGGACCGGCTTCGACTGGCCCGACCCCACCGGACCGCGTGCAAAGATTGACGAAGAACTCGCCGAGATCGAGGGTGCGACATCTCCCGAAGACCGCATCGAGGAAGTCGGCGACCTGCTATTCTCCGTCGTCAATTATGCCCGGCATCTCGGGGTCGATCCCGAAGTCGCGCTTCGCGTTGCCAACGCCAAATTCGAAGGCCGCTTCCGGGCGATCGAAACTGCGCCTGGTTTTGTCGACCTCCCGCTGGACGCGAAAGAGCTCCTGTGGCGTCAGGCCAAGGGGGCGCGGGTCGTATAGCGCGCGCGGTCGGCGTCGTTGAGGCGCACCGTAATTCGAACATGGTCGCCATCGGGTACTTCGCTTTCGACACTGCCGTGCGCGTGAAGCCAAGCGAACGCCGCGCCGTCGTTGGCGGGCACATCGAACACATGGGGTCGACGCGCTGAAGTCAACCGTGCGGCGATGCTCTGCCCCAGCGCCTCGACGCCAGAGCCATCTACCGCCGAAATCAGCATGACGTTGTCACGCCGTGCTGCCGAGTTGACGGCGGCTTCCATCGCCTCGCCGCCGAGCAGGTCAACCTTGTTCCACGCTTCCAGCAGTGGAATCGCCTCCCCTTCCCCGCGTACGCCGAGGTCGCGCAGGACGCGCTCGACATCGGCGGCCTGCGCGCTGCTGTCGGGATGCGCGATATCGCGAACATGGACGATAAGGTCGGCGGAAGTCACTTCCTCGAGCGTTGCGCGAAACGCCGCGACGAGCTGCGTGGGCAGGTCCGATACAAAGCCGACCGTATCCGACAAGATCGCCTTGGCAAGCCCGGGCAGCGCCACCTCGCGCATTGTCGGATCGAGCGTTGCAAACAACAAATTCTCGGCCATGACGGTCGCACCGGTCATGCGATTGAAGAGTGTCGATTTGCCGGCATTCGTGTAACCGACGAGCGCGATCACCGGCCACGGCGCGCGCCGGCGTCGATCGCGGTGCAGTCCGCGCGTTCGAACGACCTGATCGAGTTCTCGACGAAGTTTCGCCATGCGATCGCGGATCAGGCGCCGGTCCGCTTCGATCTGCGTCTCGCCAGGGCCGCCGAGAAAGCCGAAGCCGCCACGCTGGCGCTCGAGGTGCGTCCAACTGCGCACCAGCCGCCCTGCCTGATAGTCCAGATGCGCGAGCTCGACTTGCAACCGTCCTTCGGCACTCACCGCGCGTTCGCCGAAGATTTCGAGGATCAGACCCGTTCGGTCGATGACCTTGGTCTTGGTAGCAGTTTCAAGATTGCGCTGCTGAACCGGGCTCAACGCACCATCGACGATCGTCAGCACGGCATCGACAGCGCGCGCACGATTGCCCAGCGTCTCGACCTGCCCGCTGCCGAACAAAGTCGCCGGGCGCAAATCGCGCAGCTTCACCGATATGCGGTCGACAACGTCGATGCCGATCGCGGCGGCAAGCCCTGCCGCCTCATCGAGCCGTGCGTCAGCATCGCGTGCTCCACCGCTGCCCCGATCGGGATAGACGACGATCGCCCGCGCGCCGCGCGTGACGCCCTCCTCACGTTGAAGCTGGAGCTCGGCGATGCGCTCAGTCCTCACCGTCGCTGGACGTCTCGTCCGCGAGATTTAGCGGATGCGAAGGCTGCACGGTCGAGACCGCATGTTTGTAGACGAGCTGCACCATGCCGTCGCGTTGGAGCAGCATGCAGAACAGATCATATGCCGCAATCTCGCCCTGCAGCATCACGCCGTTGACGAGGAACATCGTCACCGGATTGTTCTGCCGCCGCACTGCGGTCAGGAAAATGTCCTGCAGCTGCTTGGGCTTTGCGGTATCATCGGCAAAGGCAGCGGCGACTGGCGCGAGGTCGAGCGGGTTCGCCGGCATTACCGTCGAAATCGCATGTTTGTAGATCAACTGCGACTGCCCATCGCGCCGCAGCAGCACCGAGAAATTGTCGAACCAGGTGATGATGCCCTGTAATTTGACGCCCTTGACGAGGAACATTGTAACCGGCGTCTTCGCCTTGCGCACGGAATTGAGGAACAGGTCCTGAAGATTGTTGGGCTTGTCCGCCATGTCGGTCGACCTCTTGTTTTTGGCGCGATGTCGCGCGTCTTGTCAAAGATAGCGGTGACGTGCTGCACTGCAACCCATCGTCGGATAAACCTAAGTGTCGCTGTCTTCGCGATCCTCGCCGAGGCCGAGGATCTTGAGCTTGCGATGCAGGGCCGAACGTTCCATCCCGACAAAAGCCGCAGTGCGTGAGATGTTCCCCGAGAAGCGGCGAATTTGAACGCGCAGATATTCGCGCTCGAATGTCTCGCGTGCCTGACGTAGCGGCGCGCCCATCGCCAGCGCCGCCGGATTGACGTCGGCTGCCGGACTGGTCAGCTCCGGCGGCAAAAGGTCGGCCTCGATCCGCGCCAGCCGGTCGCCGGGGGCCAGGATGATCGTACGCTCGACGATGTTACGTAGTTGGCGGACGTTGCCCGGCCAATCGAACGCCTGCAGCGCCCCCATCGCTTCTGGCGCGACGTCCGGGGTGCGCACGCGACGCTCAGCAGCGAACCGCGCGACGAAATGGTCCACGAGCGCGGGAATATCTTCGCGTCGGTCGGCAAGCGGTGGCAGGTGCACCGGCACCACGTTCAGCCGGTAGTAAAGATCTTCGCGAAACCGTCCCGCGGCGATTTCATCGGCCAGCGGCCGCGCCGTCGCCGACAGCACCCGCACATCGACGCGGACGGTTCGCTGACCGCCAACACGAATAAAGCTTTGCTCGGTTAGCACGCGCAGGATTTTTCCCTGCGTCGGCAGCGGCATGTCGGCAATCTCGTCGAGAAACAGCGTACCGCCGTGCGCGCGTTCGAGGAGGCCGGGGCGGACTGTATCGCCTTCTTCGCTGCCGAACAGTTCCTCCTCGACGCGGTCGGGCTCCATCCGCGCCGCGCTGACGACGATGAACGGTGCCGTGACGCGCGGACTCCAATTGTGGAGCATGCGTGCGGCAATCTCCTTGCCAACCCCGGCTGGACCGCTGATCAGAACACGGCTGCCGGTCGCCGCCACGCGCTTCAAGGTCGCGCGCACCGTATTGATGACGTTCGAATTACCGGTCAGTTCATCATCGGGTCCGCTGCGCTCCTTGAGCGTCGCGTTTTCGCGCCGCAGCCTGTCGGTTTCGGTCGCACGCTGCACGAGCAGGATCAACCGTTCGGCCTCGAACGGTTTTTCGATAAAGTCGGTCGCCCCGCGCCGGATCGCGGCTACCGCGGTATCGATGTTGCCGTGCCCTGAGATCACGAGCACCGGCAGGGTCGAATCGCGGGCCTTGATCACGTCGAGCAGGTCGAGCCCGTCGAGCCGCGACCCGTGCAGCCACACGTCAAGCAAGACGAGCGACGGGCGACGCTCGGCAAGCGCGGCAAGTGCCGCGTCGCTGTCGGCGGCGACGCGCGTCGAATAGCCTTCGTCCTCGAGCACGCCGGCCACCAGTTCACGGATATCGCGTTCATCGTCGACGATCAGGATGTCGAGCGGCATCAGCCGATCATCCGTTGCGGGACGTCGTCCGCAGGCTCGCCAACGTGCGCAGCGGACAGTGCCTCAAGGTCGAAGGCGATCGTGACGAGTGAGCCGCCGCCCGGCCGGTCGCAGAATCTCATGGTGCCGAAATGCTCCTCGACGATCTTTTTGACGATAGCGAGCCCAAGGCCACTGCCTTTCGCGCGGGTCGTGACATAGGGCTCGACGAGGCGCTCACGGTCGGCGGGCAGCCCGATGCCGTCGTCGGCGACGATCAGATGCAACCAGCCGGGCGTTTGCTTGAGCGACAAGGTAACGGTACCTCCCGCGCTCCCCTTCGCCTCGATCGCCTCGACTGCGTTCTTGACAAGGTTGGTCAGCGCCTGCCCCAGTTGTCGGCGGTCGCAAACGATTTCGGTCATGCTGTCGGGCGCGTCGAGCGTGAAGCGAATGACAGGGTGCGCGACCTCATGGAGGAACAATGTCTGGCGCGCGATATCGACGAGCGATTCCGGACGGAAGACAGGTTTGGGCATGCGCGCGAACGATGAAAACTCGTCAACCATGCGGCGCAGGTCGCCCACCTGGCGCACGATCGTGTCGGTCAGCTTGACGAACGTCGTCGGATCACTTTTGATCTCAGCTGCATAACGACGCTTGAGCCGTTCGGCGGCAAGCTGGATCGGCGTCAGCGGATTCTTGATCTCATGCGCAATTCGCCGCGCGACGTCCGACCAGGCGGCAGTACGCTGGTCGATCAGCTGCTGCGTGATGTCGTCGAAGGTCAGGACTGCACCGACGGCGTCGCGTGAAACCTTGACCGCGAGCGTGCGCGTGTCGTTCTCGCGCGCAAGTGCCACCACCGCCTCGCGATCGCCGCGCGCGACCATCGCCGCCAACTCGGGCGCAATGGCGTTGAGGGGACGCCCAACGAGCGGCGCATCAGCCGTCGCGAGCAATTCGGTCGCCGACGTGTTCGTCATTCGCACACTGCCCTCGCGGTCGATTGCGATGACGCCCGCACTAACGCCGGTAAGGACGGCTTCGATCAGCGCACGACGGCGATCGATCTGGTCGTTCGCGGCAAGCAGTTCGCCGGTCTGTTCCTCCAGCCGTGCAGTCATTCGATTGAAGGCGGTTGCGAGCGCGCCGATCTCGTCGCGTGACAGCGGACCCTCGACCCGCGCCGACAGATCACCGCCGGTCACACGTCGCGCCGCATCGACAAGCGCACCGACGGGCCGCACCAGTCGGTCGGCGACCGCAAGCGCGATCCACACCGATCCCGCGACGATCAGCAGGGAAATGAACAGCAGCGCGGCGTTGAATTGAAGTTGCAGCTGCCGCGAACGCGCGCCCAATTCACGATAGTCGGCCAGCACACCCCGCGCGCGCTGGATCTGCTGGCCAAATTCAGGATCGATGCGCGCGACATAGACATAGTTGTCAGTCCCGAACGCCAGCTTGGCGACCGCGCCAATCCCATCGGGGCTAGGCACGTCGACCACCCCCGTGCCGCCCCGCAGCTTCGCGATCATGGCCGGGGTGATGAACTTTTCCATGTCGCGGTCGTAAGGATTGATGTGGACCGCCGATTGCAGGAACCCACCAGGCTTGTAGGTAAAGATCATTCCCTCCGACAGCTCGCGCTGCAGCAGCTGAAATCCGATGAACCCGATGAAGCGCGGATCGTCGAAACTGACTTGCCGCAAAGTGTCGCCGGCGTCCTTGGCGAGCGCGGTGGTGTTGCGAGCGACGCGGCCACGCTCACGCAGATATGATGATTGCGCGACCGAAGCGGCTCCCTCCAGCGTCGCCTTGGCACGCTCGGAGAACCAGAATTGCACGCCTGCCTGAAACAAAAGTGAGGCGAACACGACGACGAGCAGCGTCGGCACGCTGG
>JAYTAR010000406.1:0-2988 GCA_043737455.1 Sphingomonadales bacterium
CCCGAAACGTCAGATTGGCCTGGTAAAGGTCGCCGGCTGCAATCAGCTCGCGCACCGCGGTTAGCCTGTGCGCATAGCCAAGTGCGTCGACATCGGCGCGCGGGGCCCCCAGCCAGCCACCCGCAGCATCGGGCAGGAGCGCTGGCATGTCGTTGGCGGCGATCGTTCGCACCGAGCGAAACAGTCCGAACCACAGCAAAGGCACGTCATGCTCGCTGCTGGGGAGGGCGCTGCCGGCAAGTGCAGCAAGGCGCGGCTCGAGCGCCAGTCCGGCTTCGTAAGTGATATATCCCGCCGCGTGCAGCCCACCGCGGGTTGCGGTACGCAACGCTTCGAGCGCGGCTGCCACCTCGGCGGGCTTTCGCGTCGTCACGATCTCGACTGGTCTGGTATACAAGCGCGCGCCAATTCCGCCGGCGCGGGCATCGTCGAGCAGAACGAAAGGCGGCGTGGCGATCACGACAGCGTCTTGGCACTCCCAGCGCTGATTGGCCAACCGCGCCCCCGCACGCTTCAAGCCGCCCGCTTCCCTCGAAGCTTGCCATGCCAAAGGCTGGCGGCGCATGGCGCGCACATGGTCGCCTCCACGTTCGAACTTTTCAAGATCGGGGTCGGCCCGTCTTCGTCGCACACGATGGGGCCGATGACCGCTGCCGCCGATTTCGCAGCAAGCCTGGCACCGATGTCGGTCGCACGCGTCGAGGTACGGCTTTACGGGTCGCTGGCGCTGACGGGAAAGGGGCATGCGACTGACCGTGCGATTCTGCTCGGGCTGTCGGGCGAGCGGCCCGCGACCTCGTGTCCCGATCGCGCCGAGGCGATGGTCGCCACGATCCGCGAAAGCGGGCGACTGTCGTTGCGCGGCACGAGTGAGATCGCATTCGACGAGGCACGCGACCTGATCTTTCTCCAACGCGAGCGCTTGCCGTTCCACTCCAACGCTATGCGCTTCGCCGCCTTCGTCAAGGATGGCAGCGAGCAGGCGGCGACGACCGCTTATTCGATCGGCGGCGGCGCGGTGGTGCGCGAGCGCGACATCGCCAGCAACGCACCGCCATCGGCGATGGACGACGTGCCGCATTGCTTCGCTTCGGGTGACGATCTGCTCGCGCGTTCGGCCGCAACGGGCAAGTCGTTCGCCGATCTGATGCGCGAAAACGAGCTGTGCGCGCTCGATGCCGCGACGCTGCACGCGCGGCTAGACGCGATCCGCGCGGCGATGTCGTCATGCATCGACCGCGGGATCGCGATCGGCGGGATCCTGCCCGGCGGACTCAATGTGAAACGACGTGCGCCGGGCATCTTTGCGCAATTGATCGCCCGGCAGGAGCGCGCGCGCCAAGGGCTAGAGGTGGCCGACCCGTTGACTGTCATCGACTGGGTCAACTTATGGGCGCTCGCGGTGAACGAGGAGAATGCGGCGGGTGGGCGCGTCGTCACCGCGCCGACGAACGGCGCGGCCGGGATCGTGCCCGCGGTGCTGCGCTATTACGAGCGGTTCGCGCCGGGCGCGAGCGAACGCGGGGCCGAGGACTTCTTGTTGACGGCGGCTGCGATCGGGTCGCTGTTCAAGGAGAATGCCTCGATCTCGGGCGCGGAAGTGGGCTGTCAAGGCGAGGTCGGGGTCGCCTGTTCGATGGCGGCGGCGGGGCTCGCCGCTGCGCTTGGTGCGACGCCGATGCAGGTAGAGAACGCCGCCGAAATCGGCATGGAGCACAATCTTGGCCTGACCTGCGATCCGGTTGCGGGGCTGGTGCAGGTGCCCTGCATCGAACGCAATGCGGTCGGCAGCATCAAGGCGATCGAGGCCGCGCGGTTGGCGATGCTCGGTGACGGCACGCACCGTGTCAGCCTCGACCAGGTGATCGAAACGATGCGGCGGACGGGGCTCGACATGAACGAGCGATATAAGGAAACGTCGCTCGGCGGGCTGGCGGTCAACGTGGTCGAATGTTGAGTTAGAGCGTCATCACACTCTAGGCGCGCACCACGCCGACTTCGTCGAAGCCGCGTGGTTCGTCGGGTGGCGATTTCGGTTCGGCAAGGTCGCGTTGCCAGATGCCGACGTCGGCCCATTGCCCGTGCTTGTGGATCACTTCGCGATAGACGCCCGCGCGCTTGAAACCCATCGCTTCGTGCAATTGGATCGCCTTGTCCTGCGGCATGGTCAGGCTGCTGATCGCCTGCGTATAATTCTGTTCGGTCAGCGTCGCGAGCAGTGCGGCATAGAGCATGCGGCGGATGCCCTGTCCCTCGAGATCGCCCGCGACATAACAGGCGGTTTCGACCGCGAAGCGATAGGGCGTGCCGGCACGCATCGGCTTGGCGAGCGCAAACCCGAGGATGAAGCCGCTTTCGGCATCGCACGCGACAATCCATGGGTGCGTCGTGATGCTTCCCGCGATCCGCGCGGCCATTTCTGCGGTCGACGGCGGCACCGTCTCGAACGAAACCGCATTGCCCACGACATAGGGCGCATAGATGCCGAGCAGCACCGACGCGTCGTCGGGCGTCGCCGCGCGCAGCTCGATCACAAAGGCGTCCCAAATCCCAGCCACGCCCCCGCGAGCGCGACCCAGGAGCGCGGCGAGGCCGGCATTGCGGGCGATGGGCAGTCGAGGCAGCGTACCTGCACAACCGAGCCGCGCCCGAGTGCCTGCGCGTCGGCGACCGCGCTGCCCAGCGTCGCCAGCCGCGCTTGCGCTAGCGTCGTCAGCAGGTCGGTCTTGGGCGCCGACTCCTCGTCGCTACTCGAATCGGCGAACATGCGTGCCAGCGCCTCGCGCCAGGTGGGTTCCTTGTCGAGCCACGTCGCGCGCGTCGTTGCAGGGTCGAGCTTGGCACGTCGCGCCGCATCGGCGATCGCATCGTCGATGCCGCCGAAACTGTCGATCAGCCCCAGCTGGCGCGCACTGCCGCCATCCCACACGCGTCCCTGCGCGATCTCGTCGACGCGCGCGGGGGTCAGCTTGCGCTGCGCACTGACGA
>JAYTAR010000407.1:0-7378 GCA_043737455.1 Sphingomonadales bacterium
GACGCTCGTCGATGCGCAGGGGATTGCGCTCGAACCGGTTCGGCTCGACGCGATGCCCGATCTGCCGCGCGTCATCGGCCCCGATGCCAATGAGCAGGCAAGCGCGCTGACCGCGTTGATGGCGCACGCGCCGCAGTTGCGACCTGTCCTCGATGGCGCGATCTGGGTGGGCGAGCGTCGCTGGAACTTGCGCTTCCAATCGCGTGAGACGCTGATGCTGCCCGAGGGCGAGACGGCGGCGGCGCTGGCGTTGGTCAAATTCGCCGAGCTCGACGCAGCGCAGCATCTGCTGGGACAAGGGGTCGTCAGCTTCGATATGCGGCTGCCCGACCGAATGGCGATCGTACCCGGTAGCAAAGCCCCACCAACAGCGCCGACTGCTCCCGCGTCGGCGGCCAAACCGCTCAACCCAGCGCTTAGTACTTAAGGATTGCGATAATGGCTCAACCGCGCGCCGATCGGCTGATCACCGCCCTCGACATAGGGTCATGGAAAGTGTCCGCGCTCATCGCCGAACGCGGCGACGACGGTTCGCTCAGCGTGCTCGGCACCGGGCAGCGCGAGTCGAAGGGCGTGCGCCGCGGCTTCATCGCCGACATGGACGCGACCGAGCGCGCGGTGCGTGAGGCGGTCGAACAGGCCGAGCGCATCGCGGGCACCAATATCGAGGATGTCTGGGTCAGTTTCTCGGCGGGGTCGCTCGTCAGCAATCTTGCGTCGGTCGAGGTCGAGCTCGGCGGGCACCGCGTCGAGCAGGAAGACATCGACAATCTGTTGAGCGCGGGTCGCGCGGCGATCGACCCCGAAGGGCGGATGGTGCTGCACGCACAGCCCACGCTCTACACGCTCGACGGGCTCGAAGGGGTCAAGAAGCCGCTCGGGCTGCACGCCGATACTTTGGGCGTCGACATCCATGTCGTCGCCGCCGACGGATCGCCGGTCCGCAACCTTGATCTGTGCGTCCGCTCGGCGCATCTCGAGGTGAAGTCGATCGTCGCGTCGCCGGTCGCTACGGGCATGGCGTGCCTGAGCGAAGAAGAACGCGAGTTGGGGGTCGCGCTGGTCGAGATCGGCGCGGGCGTCACCAACGTATCGCTGTTCGCAGGCGGCATGCTCGTCGGGCTGACCTCGCTGCCGATGGGCAGCGCCGACATCACCGACGACATCGCAAGCGCATTTGGGACAAGGCGGACGCAGGCGGAGCGGATGAAGTGTTTCTACGGGTCGGCCACTACCAGCCCGCGCGACAATCACGACATGATCGAGGTCGCGCCGATATCGACCGAAAGCGAGACGAGCGAGGCGGCGCGCATCACGCGCGCGCAATTGATCGCCGTCATCCGCCAGCGGCTCGAACATATGACGCAAGAGATTGCGACCGCGCTGAAGGGTCTCGGCTTTTCGGGTCCGGTCGGGCGGCAAGTGGTGCTGACCGGTGGCGGCGCTGAGTTGAAGGGCTTGGCCGATTACATGCAGGCTTCGCTTGGCCGGGCAGTGCGGCTGGGTCGTCCGCGCGGACTGCTGGGCCTGCCCGAGGCGCACGCCGGCGGCGGGTTCGCGGCGCTTGCCGGCCTCATCCATTATGCAGCGTCGGATCCTGTCGACCTGCGTGGCCTTGTCGGGCGCGAACAACTCGTCACCCGAACGGCACGCGGCGGCCTGATGACACGCCTGATGACGGCGTTTCGCCGTGGATATTAGCAAATTCGCTTGCGCGTTAACTTTTATGGTGATTCAGTGGCGCCGTTCGGGCACTGACAGTGACGCCACGTACGTGATTTGGCCTGTGAATAGGGGATTGGCATCATGAGTATCGATTTCATGCCACCGGAAGTCGACGAGCTCCGTCCGCGCATCAGCGTGATCGGCGTCGGCGGCGCGGGCGGCAACGCCATCGCGAACATGATCGCGTCGAACGTGCAGGGCGTCGACTTCATCGTCGCCAATACCGATGCGCAGGCGCTGAACACCAGTGCGGCCGAACGTCGCATTCAGCTGGGGCTGAAGATCACGCAGGGGCTCGGCGCGGGCTCGCGTCCCGAGATCGGCAAGGCCGCCGCCGAAGAGACGATCGATCAGGTCGAGCGCGCGCTTGAGGGTGCGCATATGTGCTTCATCGCGGCGGGCATGGGCGGTGGTACCGGTACGGGTGCCGCGCCGGTCATCGCCAAGGCGGCGCGCGACAAGGGTATCCTGACGGTTGGCGTGGTGACGAAGCCGTTCGCTTTTGAAGGATCGCGCCGGTCGAAAGCGGCCGAAGCTGGCATCGCCGAGCTGCAAAAGCACGTCGACACGCTGATCGTCATCCCCAACCAGAACCTGTTCCTGATCGCCAACCCGTCGACGACCTTCAAGGAGGCGTTCCAAATGGCGGACGAGGTGCTGCAGCAGGGCGTGCGCGGCATCACCGACCTGATGATCATGCCGGGCCTCATCAACCTCGACTTCGCCGATGTGCGCAGCGTGATGGGCGAGATGGGCAAGGCGATGATGGGCACCGGCGAGGCGTCGGGCGACAATCGCGCGATCGAAGCCGCTGAAAAGGCGATCGCCAACCCGCTGCTCGACGGCGTTTCGCTGAAGGGCGCCAAGGGCGTCATCGTCTCGATCGTCGGTGGCGAGGACATGCGCCTGATGGAAGTCGACGAGGCGGCGAGCCACATCAAGGAACTGGTCGATCCCGACGCGAACATCATCTGGGGTTCGGCGTTCAACGAAGCGCTCGAAGGACGCATTCGCGTGTCGGTCGTCGCGACCGGGATCGAAGCCGATGCCGTCGCCGCACCCGAACCCGCCAAGGTATTTGCGTTCCCGGGGTTGAAGGCAAAGGCCGCGACGGTCGCACCCGCGCCGACAGCGATGCCTGACCCGGTTGCCGAGGCCGCGCCGATCGTGCTCGAGGCGCCCGAACCAGCGCCCGCGCCGGTGGCGACGATGCGCTTCGAGGACGACAGCCTGGCAGGATCGGATGATGGCGACGAATTGCTGCTCGATCAGCAAGTCATGCCAAATCCGCTGCCCAAGGGGGGTAGCCGCTGGCTCGAGCCCGAAGCGACGGCGGCGGCACCGACATCCGCGCCGACCAGCGGCGGCACGTTGTTCGAACGCATGTCGAACATCGCGCGCACCGGCATCAAGCCAGAGGAAACCGCGGCGAAGACCGACCCGCTCGACATCCCGCGCTTCCTGAACCGTCAGGGAAATCAGTAGCGCGGGTCGAACTCGAGCATGAGCCGATGATCGATCGACCAAGTCGGGATCGCTTGTGACCGAGCGGGTGATTTGGGGCATCCACATGAGCCGCGCGCATGGCCTTGCTCCAATAGAGCAGGGCTATGTCGCCATTGGCTGGGAGAAGCTTGGCGATCTAGCGACGATAGCCCCTACGCGCGAAGCGTTTAAGTCCGCCTATGAACGCGCCTTTCCTGAAGCTGGCGTGCAGACGGTCCGCACCTCTGCAGGAATGCCATTTCGTTTCGTTACGGAAATGCAATCAGGAGACATTGTCGTCTTTCCGTCGAAGCTCGACCGTATGGTGAATATAGGAGCGATAATCGGGGACTACAGTTACCATCCCAGCGCTCGCTACGAAGCGACTAGCCGCCGAATGGTGAAATGGCTTAAGTCAGTGCCACGCGCCTCCTTCTCGCAAGCCGCGCTTAACGAGATTGGTTCAGCACTGACCCTCTTTCGTGTGACTTCCAATGCTGACGAATTCCTGGCAGCGTTAGATGGTGAAGTTCTTACTCCGGAAATCATCGATGAAGCGAGCGCGGAAGCTGTTTCCATACAAGTCGAGGAGTCGACCGAAGACTTCATCATCAAACGGTTGAAGACCTCACAAACACCGTACCAGTTCGAGCACTTTGTCGCGCACGTCTTGAAGTGCATGGGGTACTACGCGCGCGTGACGCAAGCTTCAGGGGACGGCGGCGTCGACATTATCGCGCACCGCGACGAGCTCGGCTTCGAACCCCCGATCATCAAGGTGCAGTGCAAACAGATCTTGTCGACAATCGGTCGTCCCGACGTGCAAAAGCTGTTCGGTGCAATCGAGCGCGAGGAGAAAGGATTGTTCGTCACACTCGGCTCGTTCTCGCCGGATGCGAGGGTCTTCGAGCAGACCAAGCCCAATCTGCGGCTGATCGACGGCAGTGCATTGATCGAGCTAATCTACGAGCATTATCACCGCTTCGAGCCTCGCTATCAGATGCTCCTGCCCTTGAAACGATCGTACATCCCTGGGCCGGTCAGCACGGCGCCTCATTGAGTTTTCCTGGGCGCGATTGCCGCACGTTGTGCACGACCGGTCTATGCACACTTTGCTTTGCTGCCGGAGCTGACTAACCCGCGCGTTATGAAGAGTGCAATTCTGACGGCGGGGCTGATGACCTTTGCCGTATCGGCCCCAGCGTCGGCGCAAGGTTTCGCCTCCCCGCGCATGGTGCAGGACATCTCGGGCAACAGCGCGGTCGAACGGCTGGGGCGGTTTATCCGCACGCTGACCGCTGCACCGCGTGACCTGACCGCATTGCTTGGCGCGGGGCAGGCGGCGCTCGATGTCGGCGATCCCAATGCGGCGCTCGGCTTCTTCGCGCGTGCGGAAGTGGTCGCGCCCGATAATTGGCGGGCGAAGGCGGGGCTGGGGTCGGCGCTGGTCGAGATCGAACGCCCCGACGACGCGCTGCGGCTGTTCGGGGAAGCGATCGCGCGGGGGGCGCGCGAGATCGATGTCGCGCGTGATCGCGGGCTCGCCTTCGACCTGCGCGGCGATACGGCGCGCGCCCAGCGCGACTACGCACTCGCGCTATCGCAAGGGGGTGACGATGAACTCGTGCGACGCTCGGCGCTGTCGCTGGCCATTGCCGGTGACCGAGCCGCCGCGCTGGCGCGCCTCGATCCGCTGTTGCGACGCCAGGACCAGGGCGCGTGGCGCGCGCGGGCATTCGTCTATGCGATGACGGGCGACGTCGTGAGTGCCAAGCGCGTGGCGGGGCAGCTGATGGCGCCCGCGATGGCGAACGCGATGGGGCCGCTGCTCAACCGGCTCGCCACGCTCAATCCCGCTGAGCGCGCGCATGCCGTCAACTTCGGAACGGTGCCGAGCGATGGCACGCAGCTCGCCGCTGTTCGTCTCGGCGACCCATATGTCGCGCCTTCGTACGCGGCGCCGCCCAGGCCATCGTCGGTGGTGACCGCACGCCGAGCGATGCCACCGCCCGCGCCCGTAACCCTCGCGGGCAACGGCCTGATCCCGAGCGGCGAGCCCTTGGGTCCCCGGCAGACGCCCGTCGCGCGCGAGCCGGTGCGGACGGCAGCACGGCAAACGATGACGATGGCCGCCCCCGCGCCAATCGCCCAAGCGGTACCGGCGTCAAGCTTCGCGCCACCGCCAGTGCCGAAGATATCGCCGCAGGCGGGGTTTACACAGGAGCCGGTCCGCGTCGCGTCACCCGCACCGCAACCGGTCCCGCCGCGCGGAGAAATGGTCGCCGCGTCACCGATGGCGGTGGCGATGCCGCCGTCGGCAGCGCTTCAAGCGACACCGGGCGTGGGGCCCTTCGAGGTCGCAGGACCGCCTGCCGCACTCGCAACAGTGACCGCGCCGGTCGGGACTGTGCCGGTCGGGACGGTGCCTGGGACGCAAATAGCGACCATCGTCTCCACGCTCGTCGCGACGACGCCGCTACCCGGTCGTCTGAGCGGTCTGCTTGCCGATGTCGCGCCCGAGCCGGAGACGATCGTCGAACTCCCCTCGGCGCGTGACTTGCGCCTTGCCCGTGCCGCGGCCCGCAAGAAGCTGGCGGAAGTCGCTGCCGCCGCCGCCGCGGACCGCGAGGAGAAGGCCGAAAAGGCCGAAGCCGCGGCCGCCGCACGCCGCAGCCCGGCGCGGCTTTGGGTACAGGTCGCAACCGGCGCGAACGACCGGGGACTGGCGCTGACGTGGCGACGCATCCGCGACGACAATGACAAGGCGCTGGTCGGGCAATCGGCTTATTCAGCCGCCTATCGCGCGACCAATCGCGTGCTCGTCGGCCCGATGAAGTCGCCGGCCGCCGCGCGCGAACTCGTTCGGGCGCTTGGCAAGAACGGCGTTGCCGCGATGACCTATTCCAGCGAGGCGGGCGAGGAGATTGCGCGCATCGCCGCGAAATGACGCAGCGCGCGCCCTACGCGTCCGACCCCGCGCTCAGCCGTGGGCGGCAGCATGTCGAGCCGCTGAGCGAGCCCAATGTTCCCCCGTCGCCTAGTATCCGCACCGCGTTCCAGCGCGACCGCGACCGGATCATCCATTCGATCAGCTTTCGCCGCCTGCGTCACAAGACCCAGGTATTCGTGGCGCCCGATGGCGATCATTTCCGCGTGCGCCTGACGCACAGCCTCGAAGTCGCGCAGATCGGCCGGACCATCGCGCGTGCGCTCGGGCTCGACGAGGATCTGACCGAAGCTTTGTGCCTGGCGCACGACATCGGCCACCCGCCGTTCGGGCATGCCGGCGAAGCGGCGCTGACGGCGGCAATGGGTCCGGACGGGGCCGACGTCGGCGGCTTCGATCACAACGGTCACACCTTGCGCGCGCTGACCGCGATGGAAACGCCGTATCCGCGCTTTTCCGGTCTCAACCTTAGCTGGGAAACGCTCGAGGGGCTCGCCAAGCACAATGGACCCGTCGCGAACCCCGGCTGGGCGCTGGCCGCGACCGACGCGGCGTTTCCGCTCGACCTGACGCAGCATGGCTCGCTCGAGGCGCAGGTCGCGGCGGTCGCCGACGACATCGCCTACGACAATCACGACATCGACGATGGCTTGCGCGCAGGGATCCTCGACTTTGCCGCACTCGTCGCATTGCCGTTCGTCGGCGCGCGCTGGCATAGGGTGCTGCGCCGTTATCCCGATGTCGCGCCGCTGCGGTTGCGCGCTGAACTGATCCGGCAACAGATCGGCGCGATGGTCAACGACGTGATCGACGAGACCCGCCGCCGGATCGGCGAGACGCGCGTGGGCTCGGCTGACGACGTGCGCGCAGCCGAGCGGTCCTTGTGCGGGTTCTCCAGGGTGATGGCTGACGACGAACGCGTGCTGAAACGCTTTATGTACGACACGCTTTACCACCATCCGCGCCAGATGGCGGTGGCAGATCAGGCCTATGCGCTGATTGCCGGGCTGTTCGAAGCGTATCGCGCCGCGCCGGAGCGCTTACCCGATGGCTGGCGCGACACGCTGCCGCACGAAGAGCCTGACCGCAGCCGTCACATCGGCGATTTCATCGCAGGAATGACCGACCGCTACGCGATCGCACGCTATCGCGAGGTCGTCGGAGCCATCGACTTGCCCGACGGTTTCTGACGCAATCTAATCCGTCGAGTGCTGCGTCGGG
>JAYTAR010000408.1:0-7365 GCA_043737455.1 Sphingomonadales bacterium
GCCCGGCCCTTCGCGATGCGTCGCCCGATCAGCACGAGCAGCGCGATCGCGGGCACCAGATTGCCGACCAGCAGCAGGGCAACCGTGACCGGTGTCAGCAACCGTTGACTATCGTCGCCGCCGGTCAGAACCGCCCAAGTCGCGAGCGCCATTGTAACCGAAACCGCCAGCGTCCCGACCTCGACGAATGGCACCAGGCCACGGCGAACGCGCCAGAGTGAGGAGAGCGATGCCGACGTCATTGTTGCCACATTACAACATCTGCGTGATTAGCAAAGCACACCCGTACCGCCGCGATCGGGGGCGATCTGAAGATCGGTCAGCTTTTTGCGCAAAGTGTTGCGGTTGATGCCGAGTAGAGCTGCCGCGCGAAGTTGATTGCCGCGCACCGCGGCAAGCGTGGCGATGAGCAGCGGTCGTTCCACCTCGGCAAGGACGCGGTCGTAAAGCCCTGCGGGTGGAAGGTCGCTGCCGAAGCTAACGAAGTAGCGCGCTAAATGTGCCTCGACCGCATCGGTGAGGGTTGGAACCGCGCGCTGGCCCCCTTCCCCGCCGCCAAACTGCGAGGCGACGAGCGCGGCGGAGATAATTGGATCGCGGCTAATCGCGGCCAATCGTCGCATCAGATTGTCGAGTTCGCGCACGTTGCCCGGCCACGAATGGTCGCGCAACAGCGCTTCGGCATCGCCCGACAGCCGACGGCGCGGCAATCCGTCCGCTGCGGCGCGCTCCAGAAACGTCTGCGCGAGCAGAACAATGTCGTCACCGCGCGCGCGCAGCGGCGGCAGCGCGATCGGGATGACGTTCAGGCGGTAGTACAGGTCTTCGCGAAACTGCCCGCCCTCGATCAGCACGGGCAGGTTCTGATGCGTCGCCGAGACGATCCGCACATCAACCGCAACGCTCCGTCCGCCGACGCTGCTGAACGACCCCGATTGCAAGACCCGCAGCAGCCGCGTCTGCGCATCGATCGGCATGTCACCGATCTCGTCCAGGAACAGCGTTCCGCCACTTGCTTCCTCGAACCGCCCCATGGCGCGAGTTGTCGCTCCGGTAAAAGCGCCGCGCTCATGGCCGAATAACTCCGCCTCGATCAGTTCGCGCGGGATCGCCGCCATATTGACGGCAACGAACGGCCGCGCGCGTCTCGGCCCCAAATCATGGATCGCGCGCGCAACAAGCTCCTTGCCCGTTCCCGATTCACCGAGGACGAGTACCGACAAATCATTTCCTACCACGCGCGCGATCATCCGATACACATCCTGCATCGCTGGCGATCGGCCAACCAAGGGCAAGTCGGCATCCACGCTTGCTTCGGTGGTTGCGTCGCCGTTTGCGCGTGACAGACCACCGCGCACCGCCTGCGCTAGCGCGTCGAGATCGAAGGGCTTGGGCAAATAGTCGAACGCGCCCTGTTCGGTCGCGCGCACTGCCGTGGTCAGCGTGTTCTGCGCCGACAAGATGATGATCGGCAGATCGGGCCACGAGGCGAGGATCGACGGCAAGACGTCGAGACCATTGCCGTCGGGCAGCACGACGTCGGTGATAAGCAGGTCAGGACGAAAGCGTTCGAGTGCGTCGGCCTGCGCCGCGATGCTGGCGACGGCGTGCACGTGATAGCCTTCGCGGCGCATGGCTTCGCTGACAACGGCCCGGATCGCGGCATCGTCGTCGACGACGAGGATGCGCGCGCCCCTCACGCTGCGCGTGGCAACAGCAAGCGGAATACCGAGCGATCGTCCTCGCGCGCGAATTGTATTAAACCGCCGATATCGTGCATCAATTTGTCGACGAGCGCGAGGCCAAGCCCGCGCCCGCGCGCGCGCGACGAGACGAAAGGTTCGAACAGATGTTCGGCGATTTCGTCGGGCGGGCCCGGCCCATCGTCGGCGACCGTGACCTCGATTGGCAAGGCACGCCGCGCGTCGCGCGTGCTCACCGAAACGCCGTGGCGATAACGGGTCGCTAACGTTACCGTCGCGCGCCGCCCCTCGGGCGCGGCTTCGGCGGCGTTGCTCAACAGGTTGAGCAGGACCTGCACCAGCGCATCGCGCTCGACGAGGACGAGCGGCAGCGAAGGGTCGTAAGCGTCGTGAATGACGATCCGGTCGCCAAACGCCGCTGCCGCGACCGCGCGCGCATGTTCGAGGATCGGGTAAAGGTTCTGCGCGCTGCATGCGCGCGGGCGACCGTCGGTAAACGCTTCCATTCGGTCGATCAGCGCGGTCACACGGTCGACTTCCTCGCGGATCAGCCGCGTGAGTGCGGCACCGTCGGGCGCGACCTGCGCGTCGAGTAGCTGCGCGGCGCCGCGAATGCCCGCCAGCGGATTCTTGATTTCGTGCGCCAGCATCGCGGCCGCACCGATCGCCGATCGCGTCTGGTCGCGACGGTCGAGGCGACCGGACGTCAGCGCCGCCGTGCTGCCGCTCAGCGTCACCAACCGCCATCCGGCATGATCGGGCATCGGAACTGCATGAAAATCAACATGAAGCGTGCCACCAGCGGGGCGTGTGATGGTACATTCATATGCCGCGAACGGTGCCTCCTCACGCAGCCCCTGCAAACAGGGGTCGGGCAAGTGCAGGACATCTGTAAGCAGCCGCTGCCGCAAGTGCGTCGCGCTGGCGTTGAGCAGCATCTCGGCCGCCGCATTAACCTGCGCGATGCATCCTTCGGCATCGACGACCATCAACGCCGCAGGCAATGCTGCGACGAGCGCATCGGCGGCTGGCGGCATCATTACTCAGGCGGCGGCACGGCTGCGCCATGGCGCGTAAAATTCGTCGAGCATCGCGAGCACCGTGCGTGACGCGCTGATCTGATTGACCCGGTTGCGGAACTCGGCCGATCCGGGCAACCCCCGCGTGTACCAGCCGATGTGCTTGCGCGCCATGTTAACGCCGATCGTCTCACCATAATGCGCGAGCATCATCGCGTAATGCTCGACAATCACATGATATTGTTCCTCGATCGAAGGATCTCCCGGCGAGCGTCCGCCCGTTAGCACCGCCATGGTCTGCGCGAGCAGCCAGGGGCGGCCATAGGCGCCGCGCCCGATCATCACCCCGTCAGCCCTCGATGCATCGAGCGCGGCGATCGCATCTTCGGGCGAGCAGATATCGCCGTTCACGATCACAGGAATGCGCACCGCATCCTTCACGCGCCGCACGAAGCCCCAATCGGCTTGATCGCGGTACATCTGGTTGCGCGTGCGACCGTGGACGGTGATGAGCTTTGCCCCCAAATCCTCGGCGATATGCGCAAGTTCGGGCGCGTTCAGACTGGTATGGTCCCACCCCATTCGCATCTTGACCGTTACCGGTACGTCGACCGCCGCGACGGTCGCGCCGATCAGCGCGGCGGCGAGCGGCAAGTCGCGCATCAGTGCAGACCCCGCATCGCCGTTGACGACCTTCTTCACCGGGCAGCCCATATTGATATCGATGATGGCCGCGCCGCGACCGGCGTTCAGCTTCGCAGCCTCGGCCATCTCGCGGGGGCTGCAACCCGCGAGCTGCATCGATATCGGCTCTTCGCTCGCGTGCCACGCAGCTTTTTGCAGCGACTGCCGCGTCTCGCGGATCATCGCGGGGCTTGCGATCATCTCGCTGACGTTCAACCCCGACCCATAGCGACGCACGATCCGCCGGAAGGGCATATCGGTGACACCGGTCATCGGCGCGAGAATGACCGGCACGTCAATCGTGATCGGGCCAATTTGAATGGGGTGAATGCGCGTCATTGCCGGTGCCTAGAAAACGGGCACACCCATACGGGGGGTTTTATGGCCGGGCAAGTAACCAGCGGAGCGCGCAAAAGTCGGGCGCCTTGAGACAGACATTCCCATCAGCTGCAGTGCGGCTTAAGCGTCGCATGATGAGTGCCCGCACCGCTGCCCTGATCGTTGCTGCCGGACGGGGCGAGCGCGCGGGCGGGTACGTGCCGAAACAATTCGCGCCACTGAACGGTGTGCCGATCATTGCGCGCGCGATCGATGCGTTTGGTTCGCTGCCCGTCTGGGTGGTGATCGGCGCGGATCAGGAGGCGCTGCTGGCGGCTGCGATCGGCGAGCGCCGCATCGCTGGAACCGTCATCGGCGGTGCGACGCGGCAGCAGTCGGTCGCTAACGGGCTTGCCGCAATCGGATGCATCGACCGCGTACTGATCCACGATGCCGCGCGTCCATTGCTGCCCCCCAGCGTCCGCGATGCGTTGATCGCGGCACTCGAACATCATGCTGCTGCCGTACCCGTGCTTCCGATCGCTGACACCATCGCGCGCGCTAACGAAACGCTGGGCGATACCGTCGACCGTGCAGCGCTGGTGCGCGTGCAGACGCCGCAGGCATTCCGCTACGATGCGATCATGACGTCACATCGTAGCTGGACCGGCGAAACCGCGACCGACGATGCTCAGATGGCGCGCGCAGCAGGGTTCGTCGTTGCCACCGTCCCGGGAGACTTGATGCTCGATAAGATCACACACCCTGAAGACTTCGCACGGGCGGAGGCGATGCTTGCGGCACGGATGGTCAGCCGCAGCGCAAGTGGGTTCGACGTTCACCGGCTCGAATTGGGCGAGGAACTCTGGCTTGGTGGCGTGCGGATCGATCATAGTCATGGCCTGTCAGGACATTCCGATGCCGATGTCGCGTTACATGCGATCACCGATGCGCTGTTCGGCTGCGTCTGCGCGGGCGACATTGGCATGCACTTCCCCCCAAGTGACCCGCAATGGCGTGGCGCGCGTTCCGAACACTTTCTCGCGCATGCCGCTACTCTCGTCCGCGGACACGGAGGCCTCATCGATTTCGTCGATCTGACCCTGATTTGCGAAGCACCAAGGATCGGGCCCTATCGCGACGCAATGCGGACGCGGGTCGCAGAAATCTTGAACATCTCCCCAAAGCGCGTAAGCGTGAAAGCAACGACGACCGAGCAGCTGGGCTTCACCGGGCGTGGAGAGGGCATTGCTGCTCAGGCGATCGCGACGGTCCGGCTTCCGGAGGACATGTGAGCGAGACCAACGAAAACGGCGCGCCGTCACGCCGCGACACCCTGCTCCCGAGCGAGCTAGTGACCGCGGCGCGCGACGTGATCGAGGCAAACCGCGCGATCGGACGGACGGTTGCGCTTGCGGAAAGCTGTACCGGCGGGCTGGTCGGCGCCGCGCTGACCGAGATACCGGGATCGTCGGACGTGCTCATCGCCAGCATCGTCAGCTATTCGGACGATGCAAAGACCGCGTTGCTCGGCGTCGGACACGATATCCTCGACACCTTTGGCGCGGTGTCGGTTGCGGCGGCATGGGCCATGGCGCACGGCATGGTCGAACGCAGCGGTGCCGATGTCGCGGTCGCGATCACCGGCATTGCCGGCCCGGACGGTGGCAGCGAACGCAAGCCCGTCGGAACCGTCATCTTCGCGCGTGCAGTCAAGGGTGGCAATTCAGAAGACATCGTCGCTGAAAAGCGGCACTTCGACGACAATGGGCGCGGTGGCGTTCGGCTTCAGGCTGCGCTGTGTGCGCTCGAACTGCTGATGCCGAGCGACCCAGCATAAAGGTCGTGGGCGCGACGCTCGAACGCGCCGATCATACGACGCAGTGCCTGGTCGAACACCTGCCCGGCGATCATTTCGAAGACACGGTTCTTGAAGGCAAAATCAACCGAGAAATCGACCATGCACCCCTCGCTAGTCGGCTCGAAGCGCCATTCATTGCGCAGGTACTTCAGCGGCCCGTCGAGATATTCGACGTGGATCGTGCGCGGTCGCTGTTTCACAACGCGTGACGTAAACCGCTCGCGCAGCTGCGCGAAACCCACAACCATATCGGCGACCATTTCGGTCTCGCTGTTCGACCGTACGCGCACCGCCACGACCCAAGGCAGGAACTCGCGATAACGCCCGACATCGGCAACGAGGTCGTACATGGCGTCGGCGCCATAGGGAAGAGCGCGACGCTCCTGGTGACGTGGCATCAAAAACTACGCTTAAGCAGGACGACGCCGATCGCAACGACTGCCTGGTACATCTGATGGTCAGCCGCCGCACGTCTCACCAGCGGTTCCCCCCTCGCAGAGTGCTCAACGCTCGATCGCATCGCCGCCAATGCGACGGCTTCTTGCGGCGCGCAGCCGAACAAAATCATCGCCGGCATGATAGCTCGAGCGAGTCAACGGCGAGGCCGCGGCAAGCAGGAAGCCCTTTGCGCGCGCAATTGCGGCGTATGAGTCGAACGTCGCGGGCGTCACGAATTCGATCACCTTGGTATGCCGCGGCGTCGGCTGGAGATACTGACCGAGCGTTAGAAAATCGACGTCGGCGCTGCGCATGTCGTCCATCACCTGATGCACTTCATGCCGCGCTTCGCCCAGACCCATCATCATTCCGCTCTTGGTGAAAATCGACGCGTCATGAAGCTTGATGCTTTCGAGCAATCGCAGCGAGGCATAGTAGCGCGCACCAGGGCGGATGGTGGGGTAGAGCCGCGGCACCGTTTCCAGATTGTGGTTGTAGACGTCGGGACGTGCGGTCACGATCGCTTCAACCGCGCGCGTGCTTTTATTACGAAAATCGGGCGTCAGTATCTCGATCGTGGTCGCTGGCGTCGTGCGGCGCAGCGCCTCGATGACTTTCACAAATTGTGACGCACCGCCATCGGGTAAGTCATCGCGATCGACCGAAGTGACGACGATGTGCGACAAGCCAAGCGCCGCTGCCGCGTCGGCAACGTGCTGCGGCTCCTGCGCATCGACCGCACGCGGCATTCCCGTCTTCACGTTGCAAAACGCGCAGGCCCGCGTGCACGTATCCCCCAGAATCATCACCGTCGCGTGCTTCTTGGTCCAACATTCGCCGATGTTGGGGCATGCCGCCTCTTCGCACACGGTGACCAAATTCAGTCGCCGCATCAGCGCCTTGGTCTCGGCGAACGCGAGCGAGGTCGGCGCCTTTACACGTATCCAATCGGGCTTGCGTCGGGGTGCGGCGAGGGCTGTCATCGTACTTCGCAGATAGCGACGCAAGACGGCGTTGTCATCCCGCAAGCCCTGCCCTAGCCAGTGCCGACACATGCCCGAATTCAAGACGCTCCTCGACGGTTATCGCCGCTTCCGAAGCGGGGCCTATGCCGCGCAAAAGGAACGTTTCGACGCGCTGGTCGACGGCCAGCGCCCGCCAGTGATGGTCGTTTCGTGCTGTGACAGCCGCGTCGATCCGGCAACGGTGTTCGACACCGTCCCCGGCCAGGTCTTCGCGCTTCGCAACGTCGCTAATCTCGTTCCTCCCTTCGAAAGCGCACCCGGGCTTCACGGTGCTAGCGCCGCGATCGAATTCGGCGTGCTCGGTCTCGACGTGCGGC
>JAYTAR010000409.1:0-2973 GCA_043737455.1 Sphingomonadales bacterium
GCCGGGCAAGTCACGACGTTCCTCGTCACCAATACGTCGAACGCCCCGCTCGACCTGGGACTTGCGGTCGCACAGCCCGCCGGAGGCACCGCCGCGCACGGCGGAACCGATAATTTCGACGTGACCAGCGTGGCGATCTTCGTCGATGCCAATGGCAACAGCAGCTATGATCCGGGCACCGACACCGCCGTCACCTGGCTCGACGAAGTCGCGCCCGATGCGTCGCGCACGGTCTTCGTCGTCGCCAGCGTGCCGATCAGCCGCGTCAACGGCGATGTCGCGGGCGTCACCCTGACCGCGCAGTCGCGCGAAGCGGGCGCCGCGGGAACGCAAGGCGCGGTCGTCACCGAGACCGTTGGCGCCAATACCGCGGGCGTCGACACCGTCCTCGCCGATGCGGCGGGTGCGACCGACGCCGCCCGCGACGGCCAATTCTCCGCACGCGACGACTATACCGTCGCGGGCGCGACGCTGACCGTTTCCAAGCTTAGCCGGATCGTGTCGGACCCGTCGAATGGCACCACAAACCCAAAGTTCATTCCGGGCGCGATCGTCGAATATTGCATTCAGGTCGCCAACGCCGCCGGCGGCGCTGCCGCGGCGAATGTCGCCATTAACGACCCGCTGCCGAGCCAGACCAGCTACGTCGCGAGTTCGGCGGCGCTGAACGGGACGGTCACCGGCGGCGTCTGCAACGCCGATGGTGGGGCTGGCGCGACCTATAACGCGGGCACGACGACGGTTGCGGGCACCATCCCCAGCATCGCCGCGGGCCAGACTCGCACGCTCGTCTTCCGCGCGACCGTCAACTGAAAGTGCTTTGATCGCGGCCCAGAACACCGGGCCGCATTTCATCAACCATGCGAGGCACGATTAACCAACTTCGGGCTGCCATCGCGGCCTGTGCCGCCGTCGCGCTCGTGGCGGGGGGCGGAGCAGCGCGCGCGCAGACGGTTACTCCGGCCACGACGATCAGCAACACCGCGACGATCGAGTGGGAAGTCGGGACCACCAAGCTCGTCAAACCGTCGAACCAGGTCGACATTGTCGTCAACAGAAGCAACGGTAGCGGTGGCGGTGGCGGTGGCGGTGGCGGTGGCAACGGAATCGTCCTTTCCACCTTCCATTTCTCGCAAGAAGCCGCCGCCGAACGCCTTCGCATCCCCGCGACGATCTGCAACGGCAGTCGCGGCGAAGTGCCGGTCATGCTCGAAGGCGCTTTTGCCGGAACGCCGGTCGACCCGGCAATGCTCGAGCGGACGGGACGCTTTCGTGCGGGAGAGCCGCTGATCGTCACCGTCGCTTCGCCGGTCGACAATCGCGATCCCGCCAAGGTCGATATCTTGACGTTGACGCTCAAGACCCCCGCCGGGGACACCGAAACACTCCAATTGCAGGAATCGGAGACGAACACGGGCGTGTTCGTCGGCATGGTCCGGACCGCCACCACGCCCCCGCAGCTGGTACGTGGCGATTGTGTCCTGTCGCTTGTTCCAGGTGAGCGCATGGCCCTCAACGTAAGTCGCCAGAACGGTTCGTTGATCGCCGAGGCGGCACTCGATCTGCTGATCGATCCCTATGGCGTGGTGTTCGATAGCGGCGACGGCGCCCCTATCGCGGGCGCGCGCGTCACCATGATCGATGTGGCTACCGGACAGCCGGCGGTCGTGTTTGGCGACGACGCAGTGTCGCGCTTCCCCTCGACCGTTGTTACCGGCTCGACCGTTTCCGATTCCGGTGGCACGGTGTATAAGTTTCCGCCCGGCGACTACCGCTTTCCATTCGCTCGCCCCGGCACGTATCGGCTGATCGTCGAGCCTCCCGCCCCTTATGTCGCACCGTCGCGGTCACCGCCAAGCGAACTTGCCGGATTGCGACGACCCGATGGGTTGCCGTTCGTGCTCAACCCCGGATCCTACAGTCTGCCCTTCGTGCTCAACGACCCGGCACCGGTCCGCATCGACATTCCCGTCGATCGGCCCGGTGCCGCGCTGGTGTTGCGCAAGACCGCCTCGCAGACCGTCGTCGTTCCCGGCGACGGTGTGCAGTACCGGATCGCCATAACCAATGGGGACAAAGTGCGAGCGACCGGCGCGATTACGATTCGAGACCGGCTTCCCGACGTCATGCGCCTCGCTCCGAACACGGTTCGCTATGACGGCCGACAAGTTACCTATAAAGTTAGCGATGCTGGTCGCGTGCTCGCCGTTGAGGTTCCGCCGCTTGCCAGTGGCGCTTCGGGTGTCCTGACTTATCTGCTCGAGGTCCGCCCCGACGCCGCATCCGGTGATACGTTGAACCGCGCGCAGGCGACCGATACGCGCGGGACGATCAGTGCCGTCGCCGACGCCAGTGTCCGCATCGCGCGCGACGGCATCGGCGATCGGCTAACCATCATCGGGCGCATCACCGACGGTGGCTGCGCCGCCGATCCCGAAAAGGGCACCGGCATCGGCGGCGTGCGCGTGATGCTCGAGGATGGCAGCTACGCGGTCACCGACTTGGATGGTCGCTATCATTTCGAAGGCGTCGTCGCGGGTACGCACGTCGTGCAAATCGACCCCTCGACGCTGGGACCCGGCATGGTGCCCGCCAATTGCGCGCGCAATGCGCGCAGCGCGGGCAGTGCGATCTCGCGCTTCGTGATCGGTCACGGCGGCACCTTGCACCGTGCAGATTTTCGCGCACTGCGGGGCGCGGACCGTGGCGTTCCCACGGGCAGCGCGGTCGTTCGCGCCAAGCCCGTCGCCGATCCCGTCGCCGCAGCCGCGGACCGCGACTGGGTGACGGGGCAAGCGCCCGGCATCGCCTGGCTGTTCCCCGACCCCGCGCACAATCCGCGCAACAAGGCGCTCCGCGTCGCGATCAAGCATTTGCCCACGCAAACCGTCAAATTGTCGGTCGCGGGGGTGGCGGTCAGCCCGTTGAGCTTCGACGGCATGGTCAAGAGCGGCGATGCTCGCGTCGCGGTCA
>JAYTAR010000410.1:0-7344 GCA_043737455.1 Sphingomonadales bacterium
TTCGCCTTTGCCGGCGCCGACCAAAGTGTGCATTTCGTCGATGAACAGGATGATCTCGCCCGCAGCCTGCTTGACCTCGTCGAGCACGCCTTTCAGCCGTTCCTCGAATTCGCCGCGATATTTGGCCCCGGCGATGAGCGAGCCCATGTCGAGGCTGAGCAGGCGCCGGTCCTTGATCCCGTCGGGGACGTCGCCATTGGCGATGCGCAGCGCCAGCCCTTCGGCGATCGCGGTCTTGCCGACGCCCGGCTCGCCGATCAGCACGGGGTTGTTCTTCGTGCGCCGTGCCAAAATCTGGATTGTGCGGCGGATTTCCTCGTCACGCCCGATGACGGGGTCGAGCTTGCCGTCGCGCGCCGCCTGCGTCAGGTCACGCGCGAATTTCTTGAGCGCGTCATAGCGGTCCTCGGCGCTCGCGGTGTCGGCAGTCGAGCCCTTGCGCAATTGCTCGATCGCAGCATTCAGCGCTTCGGGCCGTAATCCGGCAGCTGCGAGTGCGCGACCTGCCGCGTTCGTGGTCGTCAGCGTCAGTGCGAGCAGCAACCGTTCGACGGTGACATAGCTATCGCCCGCCTTTTTCGCGACCGCCTCGGCCTGATCGAGCAGGCGGACAAGGTCGTTGTCGAGCCCCGGCGTCTGCTGTGCGCCGCCCCCACTTACGGCGGAATGCTTCGCCAGTGCCGCGTCGGTCTCGCGCTGCGCCGCCGCCGGGTCGCCCCCAGCTTTTCGGATCAGCCCCGAGGCCATCCCTTCACTGTCTTCGAGCAGCGCCTTGAGCAGATGTTCGGGCGCAATGCGCTGGTGCGACAGTCGGATCGCAACGGTTTGCGCGGCCTGCAGGAAGCCCTTGGCGCGATCGGTAAAAAGCTCGAGATTCATGGACGTCCTCCGAGCGGGCATATGGTGTTGCGCATTTGCAACACAAGGCGTTACGGCTGCGGGTCGACCTCGCGCATCCGCGCAATGCATGCCGTCACCGCAATCGGCGTCAGCGGGGCGCGACGGACATCCGTAGCTGCGTCGACCATCAACGTGCGGACTTCGTTCGCGCTCCGCTTCGTCTCGGTCATCGTGCGCTCTCCGATGATCGCGGCGAAGCGCAATCCATCCTCGATCACGGTATCGACGTCGCCCCAGCCCGCTTCGCGCTGCTGTTCGCCCGCGACGATGCCGAGCACAGCAACACAGCGAATGTCGCGCGTCTGTTCGGGTGTCATCGCTGTAGCTGCGGCCAACATTGCGAGCATCATCATCGTATCGCTCCTGACGACCGCAATGCGGCGATCCGGCTTGCGTCATAGCCAAGTTCTGTGAGCAGCGCATCGCCGTCGCTTCCCGTCGCGGGCGCTGGCGACGGCGCGGCATTGGGCGTCGTCGAGTAACGCGGCGCGGGCATCGGCTGCACCGCGCCCCCGACATCGGCAAAGGTGCCACGCGCAACATTGTGCGGGTGCTGCGGCGCCTCGGTCATCGACAGCACTGGCGCAAAGCAGGTGTCGGTCGCATCCATGATCGCGCACCATTCGTCACGCGATTTGGTCGCAAAGATCGCCGCCAGCCGCTCCTTGAGTTGCGGCCACGCCGCACGATCATGCTGCGCGTCGAACGCATCATCCTCGGCTACGCCCGCGTGCTGGCGCAGCAGCGCGTAGAATTGCGGCTCGATCGACCCGATCGAAATCCATTTGCCATCGGCGCACGTGTAGGTGTCGTAGAAGGGCGCCGCGCCGTCGAGCATGTTGGTGCCCGGCGCGTCCCGGTTGATGCCTGCTGCCAGAAAGTGCCAGCTCATCGCCGCGAGCAATGCCGAGCCGTCGGTCATCGCTGCATCGACCACCTGTCCCGGCGCGCCGCCCCGGACCGCAAGCAGCGCGGCGGTGATACCGAACGCAAGCATCATCGCGCCGCCACCAAAGTCACCGACGTAGTTGACCGGCGGCACCGGGCGTTCGCCCGCACGCCCGATCGTGTGCAGCACGCCCGACAAAGCGATATAGTTGATGTCGTGCCCCGCCGCCCGGCTCCAAGGCCCGGTCTGTCCCCACCCGGTCATGCGCCCGTAGACGAGCCGGGGATTATCGGCGAGCAGCACATCGGGACCGAGACCCAGCCGCTCCATGACACCGGGCCGATACCCCTCGATCAGCGCATCGGCCGTGCCGCATAAAGCGCGCGCCACCGCCAGCCCCTCGGCATGCTTGGTATCGAGGATGATCGAGCGCCGGTTCCGCGCAAGCGCGTCACGCGGGTCGAGCCGACCGCCCGGGCGCTCGATGCGGACCACTTCGGCACCATGATCCGCCAGCATCATCGCGGCAAAAGGGCCGGGACCGATTCCTGCGAACTCGACGATCCGTATCCCGACGAGCGGGCCTTGCCGCACCAATGCTTGCGGTTCGGGGGTGGCTGTGGTCATCCGCTTCGCTATGCCCAAGCTTGTCCTCGACGCAATCCCACAGACCAACGCGACCGGCTATCCGCCGCCCTATGACGCGCCGGTCGCCGGCCGCTGGTATCGCCGCCTCGCGCCTGCTGGCGGACTTGCCGACTTCGGCGTCAGCCATGTCGTGCTCAAGCCCGGGGCGTGGTCTTCGCAACGCCATTGGCACGAAGGTGAAGACGAATTCGTCGTGATGCTCGCAGGCGAGGCCGTGCTGGTCGAGGACGGCGGCGAGACGATATTGGCCCCCGGCGATTGCGCGGCATGGCCCAAGGGGGTTCGTGACGGGCACCACCTCGTGAACCGCACTAATGAAGACTGTGTTTTTTTGGCGATTGGCGGCGGCATCCGCACCGGGGGTGCGTATTCGGACATCGACATGCTTTTCACCGCCGACGGGCGTTACACGACCAAGGACGGTACCGACTTGCGCGCCGACCGCGCTTAGGTCGCGACTGCCGCGCACACTGCGGCGCGCAGTTCGGGCAGTCCCAGTCCCTTTTCACTCGATGTCGCGATGATGTCGGGGTGCGCGGCGGGGCGTTTGCGCACGGCGTCGACGGTCGCCGCGGTGATATCGGCGAGTGCGGTCGCCTTGATCTTGTCCGCCTTCGTCAGCACGACGCGGTAGCCCACTGCGGCGGCATCGAGCATGTCCATCACGTCACCGTCGACGGGCTTGGGACCGTGCCGCGCATCGATCAGTACGAACGCGCGCGCCAGCACTTGCCGCCCGCGCAGATAATCGTTGATCAGGAAGCGCCACTTCTTGACGACATCCTTGGGGGCTTCGGCAAAGCCATAACCGGGCATGTCGACGAGCCGGAACGCCAGTGGTTCACCCACGTCGAAGAAGTTCAGCTCCTGCGTCCGGCCCGGCGTGTTCGACGTGCGCGCGAGGCCGTTGCGGTTGGTCAGTGCATTGAGCAGCGACGACTTGCCGACGTTGCTGCGCCCGGCGAAGGCGACCTCGGGCACGTCGGGAGCGGGCAGGAACTCGAGCGTCGGCGCAGATTTCAGGAACGCGATGGGCCCGGCGAAGCGGACGCGCGCGGCTTCGAGGTCGTCGTGGGTCACCTCTTCCCCGAGCGCAGCGAGGGGCTGTGTCGAGCGAAGCGAGACGGGTGGCGCGTCGCTTCCCGCTGGCGCTCGAAGCAGCCCCTCGCTGCGCTCGGGGAAGAGCACGCTCACGCGACCGTCGGCTTGGGCGCATCGATGGCCTTCATCTCGGGATATTTCGAATAAAGCCACTTCTGCTGAAGGATGGTCAGCACGTTCGATGTCGCCCAGTACAGCTGTAAGCCCGCCGCAAAAGGCGCCATTACGAACATCATTACCCAGGGCATAATTGAGAACATCTGTGCCTGCACCGGATCGGTCGGCGCGGGATTTAGTTTGAACTGCATGTACATCGTGACGCCGAGAAGGATCGGCAGCACCCCGATGGCGATAACCGCGGGCGGCGAAAACGGCAGCAGTCCGAACAGGTTGATCGGTGTCAGCGGGTCAGGCGCGGACAAGTCGTGCAGCCACAGCACGAACGGCTGGTGCCGCATCTCGATCGTCAGCACGAGCACTTTATAAAGCGCGAAAAAGATCGGCATCTGCAGGAAAATCGGCAGACAACCCGCGAGCGGATTGATCTTTTCGGTCTTGTAGAGCGCCATGATCTCCTGCTGCTGGCGTGGCTTGTCGTCTTTGTGACGTTCCTGGATCGCCTTCATTTTGGGTTGGACGATGCGCATCTGCGCCATCGACTGAAACTGTTTTTGCGCGATCGGGAACATCAGCCCGCGCACCGTCAACGTCAGCAGCATGATCGCGATGCCGAAATTGCCAACCAGTCCGTAGACCCAGTGAAGATAATGGAAGATCGGCTTTTCGAAGACCTCGAACCAGCCCCAGTCGATCGCCTTGCCGAACATCGGAATGCCAAGCTTTGCTTCATACGCATCGAGCGCTTCGATCTGCTTGGCGCCAGCGAAGAAATTAGTGGAGACCGACATCGCCCGGCCCGGCTGGACGATAAGCGGCTGGCGCGCGATATCGCCCTGGTAATTGCCGCCGCCGCTGCGGAACGCGGCATCGATGCGCGGCTGCTGCCCGGCGGGCGCGAGCGCGGTCAGCCAATATTTATCGCCAAAGCCCAACCAACCGCCATCACTCGTGGCCGCATTGACGCCCGCAACCGCCTTGCTTCCGAACGTGCGGCTGAAGAAGCCCGGATCCTTGCCGTCGAGCTCGTCCCAATTGACGTCGTAGTTCGCGGCATTGTTCAACACCGACAGCGGACCGACGTGCGCCACCCATTCGTCGCGGTCGGGCGAGCGCCCGTCGCGGTTGATGAGCGCGTAGGGACGCATCGTTACGGGGGCGGAAGCAGTGTTGACGACACGCTGCTCGACGCGGAACATGTAGAGATCGTCGACCGTGATCCGGAGCATGAACACTTGCCCCTGACCGTTTGCCCAGCGCAGCATGACCGGCGATGTCGGCGTCAACGCGCTCCGATCGGCGGTCCAGACCGTCTGCGGCCCCGGCAAGTCAATGCCGTCCCCCGACCAGCCGAAGCTTGCGAAATACCCACCCTTCGCGCCTTGCGGCGAGAGCAGCCGGATGAAGGGCGCGTTCTTCGCGATCGTCTCGCGATAGGTCGTCAGGACAAGATCGTCGATCCGTGCGCCGGTCAGGTTCAGCGAACCTTGCAGCCGCGCGTTGCGGATCGCGACGCGCGGCGTCGATGCCAGCACGATCGCACGGTCGCGCTTGATCTCTGCACGCACCGGCGCGGGTGGCGTGCCGACGGGCGCGACGGCGACCGTCTTGCCGCTTTCGATCTTCGTGACGGGCGGGTTCGCGGTCGGCAGAAAGCGGCTCGACAACAAGCTCCAGCCGAACAGGACGGCCGCCGACAAGATGACGGCGAGCAGGAAATTGCGTTGTTCGGCTTGCACGGCGGTCAGGCTTTCGTTGCGATCGGGGGTTTCAAGGTACCGGGTCGTATCCGCTGCCGCCCCACGGGTGACAGCGGACGAGGCGTGTGACCGTCAGCCACAAGCCCTTCGCCGCCCCATAGCGCCCAAGCGCGGTGATCGCATAGGCCGAACACGACGGCGCGAAGCGACACGTAGCCGGCAACAGCCGCGAGGGACCGATTTGCCAGAGGCGTGCGAGCGCAATGAACGGAAGTGCGAGGATCGCGCGCTTATCCCCCTTGGCTGCGGCTGCGAAAGAACGATCGCACATTATCGCGCAACCTTAGCCAGCGCCTTCGCCAGTTCGCCGCACATCGCCTTAAAATCGCGCTCGATCCCGCCCGCTCGACCGATCAGCACATGATCGGCACCGCCAGTCCCCCCGGTTGGCAGCAGCTCACGCGCAAGCGCGCGAAAGCGACGCTTCATCCGATTGCGCACGACGGCGTTACCGATTTTTTTAGTGACGGTGAAGCCGATGCGCCGGGTTCCATCGCCATCGCCGCGGTCGCGCATCAACAGCACGAACCCCGGCATCACCGCGCGTTTCCCCGCATTCGCCGCAAGGAAATCAGCGCGATGCTTCAGCAGCGTCAGGCGCTGAGCTTGTTCCGACCGCGGGCCCGACGCGCGCGAATCACGTTGCGACCACCCGGTGTCGACATCCGCAGACGAAATCCGTGCCGACGGGCGCGGACAAGATTGCTCGGCTGGAAAGTGCGCTTCATCGGTCATGCTTTCGGTGTCGAAACATAAAAAAGGCCACCCGCACGCGGGCAGCCGCCAGTTGACTGCGGGGTATCGCCACGTTTGTGCAAAGTCAATTGCCCAGTCGCCGCGCACGCTCGACGCGCCGCTTCGCGCTCGCACGACGCAGCCCCCAGTCGGCAAGCGCCCCCTGCTTGGGCCAGCGTCGCTTCATTCGAACGTAAAGCCGCTTGGTCCAGCGCGAATAGCGCAGCATCAGCGTCAGCCCGAGTAGTGCGAGAGGAAAGCCTCCCGGGCCAGGTAATAGCCCGATGATGGGCGCGATCACCATCAGGACGACGCCGCTGACGAACAGCGCCGTCCGTCCGGTCGGATGACGCTCGAGCGCGCGAAAGCGAGGGCCGAACTCCATCGCCAGCGATGTGGGCGCTTGCGGTTGCGTTCGCAACAAGCGCGACGCACAAGCGATCACGGGTCGGCGCAAGGGGGAGGTCGATGGTCGCAGTAGTGCCGACGGTCGCATATCTGGGGCTCGAGGCGCGCAGCGTCGAGGTGCAGTGCAGCCTGATCCCGGGACTTCCGCGCTTCGACGTCGTCGGGCTCGGCGACAAGGCGGTGACCGAGAGCCGTGAGCGCGTCCGCGGTGCGATCGCCTCGCTCGGCCTGTCATTGCCGCCCAAGCGGATCACGGTGAACCTGTCGCCCGCCGATCTGCCGAAGGAGGGATCGCATTACGATCTGCCGATCGCGCTCGCGGTGCTGGGTGCGATGGGGATCGTCGATGCCGAGACGCTGTCGGGTTATGTGGTCGTCGGCGAGCTTCACCTTAACGGTCGCGTCGCGGCCTCGCCGGGCGTGCTGCTCGCGGCGCTGCATGCCTCGAGCGCGGGGCAGGGGCTCGTGTGCCCCGCCGCGCAAGGTCCCGAAGCCGCCTGGGCGGGTGAGGTGGAAGTCATCGCCGCGCCCGACCTGCTGTCGCTGCTCAATCACTTCAAGGGATCGGCGCTGCTGCCACCGCCCGCAGTCGGCATGGTGGAAGCGGTCAATCACGGCCCCGACCTGCGCCAAGTCAAGGGTCAGGAGACCGCCAAGCGCGCCGTCGAGATCGCGGCCGCGGGCGGGCACAATCTGTTGATGGTGGGCCCCCCGGGCAGCGGCAAGTCGCTGATGGCGGCATGCATTCCCGGCATCTTGCCCGAGCTGACCGCCGCCGAAGCGCTC
>JAYTAR010000411.1:0-7342 GCA_043737455.1 Sphingomonadales bacterium
CCATCGGCGTGAAGGCGCGCCGCGAGCACGCCGCGTCCGTCGTCGGCAGGGCCCATCACGACCGCTCCCGCGCCATCGCCGAACAGTACGCAGGTACCACGGTCGGTCCAGTCGAGAATGCGGCTGAAGGTTTCCGACCCGATCACGAGCGCGTTGGTCGCGGACCCCGCGCGGATCATGCTCTCGACCACCGACACGGCATAGAGAAAGCCCGAGCAGACCGCCGCGACGTCGAACGCGACGCAATCGGTGATGCCCAGTCTGGCCTGGACGATCGTCGCCGTTGCGGGAAAGGTCTGGTCGGGGGTGGCGGTCGCGACGACGATCAAATCGATGGCGGCGGCGTCGATCCCGGCTGCATCGAGCGCACGCCGAGCGGCATCGGTGGCCAGACTCGCCGTGGTCTCGCCATCCCCGGCGATATGGCGAAACCGGATGCCCGTCCGCTCGACGATCCATTCGTCCGACGTGTCGATCGACTCGGCGATCTCGGCATTGGCGACGCGACGGCGCGGGAGCGCTGCCCCGGTTCCGATTATCGCCGCACGTCGCATGTTCAGCTTGGCCCGTTCGCGGTGAGCGCGCGGTGCCCCGCGAAGTGGGCAAGATCGTCGGTGATGCGGTGCGTCAGGTCGTTCGCCACCAGCCGAGCGGCCACGCCGATCGCATTCGCGACGCCCTTGGGCGTGGCACTGCCATGGCTCTTCACGACGATGCCGTTCAAGCCAAGGAAAACCGCTCCATTGTGATTGTTGGGATCGAGATGATGCTTCAGCAATTCGGTTGCGGGTTTCGAGACCAGGAACCCCAGCTTTGATCGCAGCGAACTGGTGAAGGCCTGACGCAGCAGGTCGGTCACGAACCGCGCTGCGCCTTCGACCGACTTCAGCGCGATATTGCCTGAAAAACCGTCGGTGACGACGACATCGGTCTCACCGCGCGAGATCTTGTCGGCCTCGATGAAGCCGCCGAACGCCATCGGCAGATCGGTCGCCGCGCGCAGCAAGGCGGCGGCCTCGCGAATCTCGCCGGTCCCCTTCATCTCCTCGGTTCCGATATTGAGGAGATGCACGCGTGGCCGCTCGAGCCCCAGCGCACAACGGGCATAGGCCGCGCCCATCACGGCGAATTCGACCAGATTGCGCGTATCGCATTCGGTGTTCGCGCCGAGGTCGAGCATGACGTGATCGGTAGCCCCCAGGCTGGGAAGCAGCGCCGCGAGCGCCGGACGATCAATCCCCGGCATCGTGCGCAGAGAGAGCTTTGCCATCGCCATCAGCGCGCCGGTGTTGCCCGCCGAGACCGCCGCCGCCGCCGCACCCGTCTTCACCGCATCGACGGTGAGACCCATCGATGTCTTTCGGGCGCGACGGATCGCCTGGGTCGGTCGCTCGTCGCCAGCGATGACGTCGGGCGCGTGAACGATCGTCGCACTAACGAGGCTGGCATGCTTGCTAAGTTCAGCGCGGATCGCGCCCTCGTTTCCGACCAGAACGAATTCAAGCGTCGGCCACTGATTACGTGCCAGAGCGGCACCCGCCAGCATCACTGCAACGCCCGTATCGCCGCCCATCGCGTCGATGGCGATTCGTGCGGCCGTCACCAGATCGATGCTCCCTGTCGCCTCAGATCAGGCTTCGACCGCGATGATCTCACGTCCGTTATAAAAGCCGCAAGCGTTGCACAGATGGTGCGGACGCTTCAGCTCACCGCAGTTCGGGCATTCCTGAAATGCCGCCGGCGTCAGTGCATCGTGAGCCCGGCGCATATTACGCCGCGACGGCGTGGTTTTTCTTTTGGGAACGGCCATTTCGGCACCTGTCTTGCTTGGTCTAAATCAAAATGCGGGCGTGCCCTCCGGCTTCCGCCGCGATCGCGAACGGAAGCGGCGACATCACCCGCTTGGCGTGCGGTGCGCTATACTGGTTCCGCCACGCGTTGCAAGTCGCAGGGCTTTGGTGCAAGTCGCGACGTTCGAGACGCGAACGGGGCGCATCATGATCTTGCCGATTACACTGACCTTTGCCGCGGTGGCGGCACTGATGAACATCTGGATCGCGATGCGGGTGGGACAGGTTCGCATGGCCGAAAAAGTCGCGAACGGCGACGGCGGCAATCAGCGCGTCATGATGCGCATGCGGGCGCATGCCAATTTCACCGAATATACGCCGTTCGTCCTGATCCTGATCGCCGCAATCGAGCTGGCGGATGGCTGGCCGCTCGGACTTTGGGTTGCAGGCGCGATCTTCTTCGTCGGCCGCATCGCGCACGCGTTCGGGATGGACGCGACGGGCACGCCGTCACGCGGTCGCGGCTTCGGAACGATAGCGACGATGGTGGTACTGCTTGGCCTTGCCGGCTGGGCGATCACGATCCCCTATCTCGAGACGCGCGCCGTTCCGGAACTAGCCACCGCGCACGGCTGAACGGTCCAAGCCTAACCCGTGCGCGCCAACACGCGGTCGGCGACATAAGGGTTGCTCGCGCGCTCCTGGCCGAAAGTCGACATCGCGCCGTGACCGGGCACGAACGCGGTGGCGTCGCCGAGTGGCCACAGGCGCTTGACGATCGCATCGAGCAGGTCCTGGTGATTGCCCAAAGGAAAGTCCGTCCGCCCGATCGACCCTTGGAACAGGACGTCGCCAACCATCGCGACATTCGACGGTGCGTGGTGGAAGACGACATGGCCCGGCGTGTGTCCGGGACAGTGATAAACGTCGAGCACAAGCTGTCCGACCGTCACCGTGTCGCCCTGATCGAGCCAGCGGTCGGGTTCGAAAACGCGGCCCGCGACGCCGTAGCTACGTCCGTCGTCCTCGAGCCGCGCGATCCAGAACCGGTCCGCGAGATGTGGCCCCTCGATCGGCACGCCGAGCTCCTTGGCCAGCGTCCCGGCCTCGCCGCAGTGATCGATATGGCCATGCGTCACCAGGATTTTTTCGATCGTCACCCCCGCTTGCCGCGCTGCGGCCTTCAGCTTGGGCAAATCGCCGCCCGGATCGACGAACGCACCCTTCATCGTCGCGGTGCACCACAGCAATGTGCAGTTCTGCTGGAGCGGGGTAACCGGCACGATTGCTGCCCTCATCGGTGGGGATAGTGTCATCGGCGCGACATGACGCGCAGGGCATAGACTGGCAAGAGGTGGCGATATGTTCGACTGGATGATGATGCTTGCCGCCGTTACCGCGTCGCCACTCGCCCCGCGCCCGATCGTCATCGCGCATCGCGGGGCGAGCGCCGACCGGCCCGAGCATACGATCGCGGCCTATACGCGCGCGATCGAGGGCGGGGCCGACTATATCGAACCCGATCTCGTCGTCACGAGCGACGGCATCCTCGTTGCGCGCCACGAGAACGAGATCTCGGGCACCACCGACGTTGCCGACCATGCCGAATTCAGCGCACGACGGACGACGAAGATTATCGACGGGACGGCCATGACCGGATGGTTCACCGAGGATTTCACGCTCGCCGAGCTGAAGACACTGCGCGCACGCGAGCGACTGCCCCAGCTTCGACCTGCGAACACCGCTTATGATGCCCAGTTCGCGGTGCCGACTTTCGACGAGGTGCTCACACTAGCGCAGGCGCGCGGTGTCGGCGTCTATCCCGAGATCAAGCACGGCACCTACTTCCTGCGTCTGGGTCTCGCGATCGAGCCCAAGCTTCTTGCGACACTGAAGCGCGCGGGACTGACGCATGCGAGCGACAAGGTCTTCATCCAGTCGTTCGAAGTCGGCAACCTGCAGGCACTGCGCAAGCGTACGCGCATACGTCTCGTTCAGCTGATGGCGGCGAGCGGCGGGCCCGTCGACCGCCAACTGAGCTACGCCGACATGGCAAAGCCCGCCGGGCTAAAGGCGATCGCGCGTTACGCCAACGCGATCGGTGTCGACAAGGGCATGATCATACCACGCGACGCGGCAGGCATTTCGACGACGCCCACGACCCTGGTTGCCGACGCGCATGCCGTTGGGCTTCAGATCCACGCCTGGACGTTCCGCCCCGAGAATGCATTCCTACCGCTCGAGGACCGCCGCGGGGCTGCGCACGAGCGCGGTCGCTTCGGCGACGAGATCACGCGCTTCGTCGCGGCCGGTATCGACGGGCTGTTCAGTGACGACAGCGCCGACGCTGTGCGAGCGCTCGCCAACCGCCCCAACGACGGCGTGACGTCGTCACCCGGCGCGCGCTCGCCGAAACGTTAATACGGCGACGACGATCGCGCCTCCGATCACAAAGCCGACGATCGCCGAGCCGAGCGCATGAACGATCCAGTTGCCGAATGCCCCGCCGCCCACCGCATCTTCGGCGACGTGGATCAGGTGCGGCACGGTATCGAGATGAAATACTTCGAGCCCGTGGACGACGATGCCGCCGCCCACCCACAGCATCGCGGCGGTGCCGATCACTGACAAGGCCTTGAGCAGGACTGGCATCGCCGCCACCAGCCCGCGCCCAAGCGCCGCGATGCCCGCGCGCCCCGTCGCGGCCAGTTTCAGCCCGATATCGTCCATCTTTACGATCAGCGCGACCACGCCATAAACACCGATCGTGATCGCGATCGCGACTGCGGCGAGGATGACGCCCTGCATGACCAGCGACTGTTCAGGCAATTCGCCGAGCGCGATCGCCATGATCTCAGCCGACAGGATGAAGTCCGTCCGCACGGCCCCCGCGACCTGGCGCTGCTCGAGTTCGACCGGATCGGTGATCGACGCTGCTTCGTCGTCGTGGTGCTCGACAAGGTTGAGCGCCTCGAGGATCTTTTCAGTGGCCTCGAAGCACAGATAAGCGCCGCCGATCATCAGCAACGGCGTGATCGCCCATGGCGCCAGCGCCGATAGCGCGAGCGCGATCGGCAGCAGAATGACGAGCTTATTGAATATCGACCCGCGCGCGATCTTCGCGATGATCGGCAACTCGCGATCGGGCGACAGGCCGACCACATAGCGCGGCGTGACCGCGGTATCGTCGATAACGACGCCAGCCGCCTTGGCTCCCGCCTTGCCCGCCGCCAAGCCGATGTCATCGAGCGACGCCGCGGCAAGCTTTGCGATCGCCGCCACGTCGTCGAGCAGTGCGACTAGCCCGGACGCCATATTAAAGCTGTGCTACCGAATGGCGCGTCTCGACCCACGCGCGAACGGCAGCCACAAAGGCACGCGCCTGATCTAAGATCATACGCACGTCACCTTCTTCGCCGAAGTCACCTTGGTAATCGGCCGCCAGCCGCTGATCGCTGAGGATTGCAAACAATCGGCTAAGCTCCTTGGGAAGGTGACCTGGCTTCACCAAAAGTTCGGCAAAGGCTGCCCGTAAGCCGCTATGCGTTTTGCCAAGCGAGCGCTCATGCTCTCCTATCGCGGATAACGCTACACGGGCGGCATAAAAAGCGGCATAATAAGCTCGACTGTTTGCCGATCGAAGGTCGCCGATTCCGTACGCAAACTCGGCCGTCGCAAGTGCCTTGTCAGCGGCACCTAACCATTCGCTGGATATCATAACGTGACACCATCGCGTTTGATCTGCGCCAATAGAAACGGATTAGCGTGATGCTCGGGCGCTATCCAAAGCAGCGCAGGGATTGGCAACAGCGATAGCACACGTCCATGATCCAGCAGGATGTCAGTAGTTATCCACGACAGTTCATTAATCACCTGAAACACTCGCCGCGTCGGGTCGTCGTAGATAACCGCGACATCGACATCGCTGTCGTCATGGCCGTCGCCGCGTGCCCGGCTCCCGTAAAGGCGAATTTCTACTACCGGCAATCGCGCGCGTGCGGCTGGAATGAAGCAAGCGAGGCTCGCGCGGGTCGCGGCATCAAGATGCGCCAAATCGCTCACGCCTGTTTAATAACACGCACGAGGTTCCGACGCCTAGACATGAATTGCCTTGCCCCGCACCGCCATGGCGGCTTCCTTCAGCGCTTCGGGATGCGTCGGGTGCGCGTGGCAGGTATAGGCGATATCCTCGCTCGTCGCGCCGAATTCCATCGCCAATGCCGCCTCCGCGATCATCGTCCCCGCGAGCGATGAGATGATGTGAACGCCGAGCACGCGGTCGGTCTGCGCATCGGCGATGACCTTTACGAACCCATCGGTGTCGCGATTGGTCTTGGCACGACTGTTGGCGGCGAACGGAAATTTGCCGACCTTGATCGCACCGCGTGCCGTGGCAGCTTCTTCGGTCAGTCCGACGCTGGCGATTTCGGGGTTGGTATAGACGACGTTGGGGATGACGTCATGGTTCACGATACCCGTCAGTCCGGCGATATTCTCCGCGACCGCGATGCCCTCGTCTTCGGCCTTGTGTGCCAGCATCGGCCCCGGGATGACATCGCCGATCGCCCAGATGCCGGGCACCGGTGTCTTGAAATCGTGATCGGTTTCAATCTGTCCGCGCGCGTTCGGTGCAAGCCCGGCTCTGTCGAGCGCAAGTCCGTCGGTATTGGGCCGCCGCCCGATCGAGACGAGCACGGCATCGGCGACCAACGTCTCGCCAGCACCACCGGCGGCGGGTTCGATGCTCACCGTCGCGCCACCATCGGCGACCGAGACGCCGGTCACCTTCATCGCCGTGCGCAGTTCGAGCCTTTGCTTCTTGAAGATCTTGGCTGCTTCCCTGCGAACTTCGCCATCGAAACCGGGCAGGATCTGATCGAGATATTCGATGACGGTCACCTTGGCGCCAAGCCGCTTCCACACGCTGCCAAGTTCGAGCCCGATGACGCCGCCGCCGATCACGACGAGGTGCTCGGGCACCCTTGGCAAGGCGAGCGCTCCGGTCGAATCGACGACGACATCATCGACGAGCGCGACGCCGGGCAATTGCGTGACCGACGAGCCGGTTGCGATGACGATATTCTTGGCCCGTACCGCCCGACCCGCGACGTCGACGGTGTCCGCGGCAGTGAAGGCTGCGCGGCCCTTCAGCCACTCGACCTTGTTCTTTTTGAACAGGAACGCGATGCCGCCGGTCAGCTCCTTCACCGCCAGCGCCTTTTCGGCGTGCATCTGGTCGAGGTTGAGACGTGCTTCCGCGATGTCGATCCCGAATTTGGCGAGCGCGCCCGACTTCGCTTCCTCGAACAGTTCGGAAGCGTGCAGCAACGCCTTCGACGGGATGCACCCGACGTTGAGACACGTGCCGCCCAGCGTCTCACGGCTCTCGACGCACGCGGTTTTCAGCCCGAGCTGCGCAGTGCGGATCGCGGCGACGTAGCCGCCGGGGCCGCTGCCAATGACAAGAACGTCGTAGTCATAGTCGGGCATCGATTATCGTTCCAGCTGTCAGCCGCGCGTCGCGGCAAGCAAAAATATCTTTCCAAGCAAGG
>JAYTAR010000412.1:0-2961 GCA_043737455.1 Sphingomonadales bacterium
GCGCCGCTCGACGCTGCGAAATGGCTCGAGATGCTCTATGCCACCGCAAAAGGCGCATCGGCGATCGGGCAATCGCAACAGGCTTATGACATCGCGCGCCAGATCGACGATGCCTATCCCGCGGGAATGTCGGTGCGCGACCGCCCAATTGCAGAGCGCGATACCTACACAAATTTGACATGGCTCGCCGGCACGACAGCGCTGAACCGGCTGAACCGTCCCGCCGACGCTGTCGGCATGTTCGACCGTTACGCCCGCGCTGCAAAGTCGCCGCAGACGATTTCAAAGGGGCTGTACTGGGCGGGACGTGCGGCGCAGGCGGCGGGACGCAGCGCCGAAGCCACTGCCTATTATCAGCGCACTGCGGCCTATTTTGATCAATTCTATGGGCAGCTCGCGACCGAACGGCTGGGCATCGCGCTTGCTCTCCCGGTCACTACACGAACGCTCGAAATATCGGCCAGCACCCGCGACGCTTTCAATCGCAGAGAGATTGTGCGGGTCACCGAAATGCTCGGACAGCAGGGCGACTGGGCGAACCAGAGCCTGTTCATCCGGACGATTGCCGCCGCCGCGACCAGCGAAACCGACCATGCGCTGGCGATCGACCTGTCGCGCCGCATCGCTCGCCCCGATCTTGCCGTGATGGCCGGGCGTAGCGCGGGGATCAACAATCTGCGCGATTATATCCGCGCGGGCTTTCCTTCAGTGCCGGTGTCGCCCGAGAACATGTCGAACTGGACGATGATCCACGCCATCGCGCGGCAGGAGAGCCAGTTCGATCGCAAGATTGTAAGCCGCGCAGGCGCTCGCGGCATGATGCAGCTTATGCCGGGCACTGCGCGGGAAACCGCTGGGTTTATCGGGATTGGCTACACAGCATCGAGCCTCGACGACCCGGCCTACAATATTCAGCTGGGAAGCTGGTATTTCGGGCGGCTGATGGACCGGTATCAGGGCAGCTATCCGCTCGCGGTTGCGGCGTATAACGCGGGGCCCGGCAACGTGAACAAATGGCTGGCGGCGAACGGCGATCCTCGCGCCGGGGGACCGGATATCCTCAGCTGGATCGAAGCAATTCCGCTCACGGAAACGCGTGGCTATGTACAACGGGTGCTCGAAAATGCGGTCATCTATGACCTGCTGAACGCGCGCGGTGGACCGCCGCGCCGAAATCCCCTGTCGACTTATCTCGGCAAGCAGCCGGGTTGAGCGACGCCAACAATCCCATAACGGCTGCGGGCTTTGCGGCGATGCGCGCTGAATATGAGCAACTGATGACCGTCGAACGCCCCGCTGTCGTCGAAACCGTCAGCTGGGCAGCGGGCAACGGCGACCGGTCGGAAAACGGCGACTATATCTATGGCCGCCAGCGTCTGCGCCAGATCGACCGGCGCGCAAGTTTCCTTGCGCGGCGAATGAAGCATTCACGTGTGATCGATCCGGCGACGCACACTGATCGAAGCCGCACATGGTTCGGCGCGACAGTCACGATCGCCGATCAGGATGACACTCATCGCACAGTGACATTGGTCGGCGATGACGAAAGCGATGCGGCTGTCGGCCACATCGGCTGGAGTTCCCCAATGGCACAAGCATTGCGCGGAAGCGCTGTCGGCGACGTCCGGCGCGTGATCCTGCCGGGTGGCGAGCATGAGTGGGAAGTGCTGGAAATCGCGTATCAGTCCTGACTTTCAGCGCGCCGGTGGATCGTCCGCCGCAACCCAACTGTGGTTCTCGCGCAGATATGCAGGCACCGGGCGTCCGGCTGCATCGCGCGACGGGTCGAAGCGAAAGCGTTCGGTGATCAGCCGACAGGTCACGGCATCAAGCTCGGCATCGCCACTCGACGACATGATTTCGCAGTTCGACACCCGCCCGTCGACACGCACAAGATAGCGAACCGCAACAGTCCCGCTGATTCCCGCCTCCCCTGCTGCACTCGGATAATCGGAGTCTTTCAGCCGCCCCTTGCGCCAGCGCGGCGGGGTTTCCTCCCCGCCCCCACCGTCGCCATCGCCCGCGCCACCGCTTCCGGTGCCGTTGCCTATCCCTCCGCTTCCCGTGCCCAATCCCCTGATGTCGCTCGCGCCCGAAGAGGCATCGCGGCCGGTGGCTGCAACCGGCGCAGTCACGATTGGCGGTGGCACCGGGAGCTGTACGATCGGTGGCAGTGCAACGACTTCGGTCGCTTTCGATCGGATATTGGGCGGTGAAGCTGCACCTTCGGCACGCTTGCTTTGACTTTTCCTGGAAAGGACGCGCTCGGGCGGAGGCGCTTCCCGAACCACGTCGAAAGTCTTTACGTCGCGCTCGTCCACCGCTCGCGGCGCGGCCGTCGATCCGGTCATCAGGATATAGATCAGAACGCCCTCGATCAGCGCAGTCAGCACGACGGCACCTCCGCGTCGCCGCGCGTGGGGGTCACGCCATGTATATCTCATCTGTTCGACTATCACCAGATAACCGAAGCACAACACGAATGAACGCGCGATGGACCACGTGCGATGTGCCCCTTCCTATATGCAGTCCAAGCGACTTCGGGCAATCTACGATGCTTGCCCCTGCGGCTCACGTTCCCTAATCGTTCGCCGGTGACTCCCTCTCTCGATCAAGATCCGCATTATCTTCGTGGCCTGAACGCACCGCAGCGTGATGCAGTGCTCACCACCGACGGCCCTGTGCTCGTGCTTGCGGGCGCTGGCACCGGAAAGACCGCCGCGCTGACTGCCCGCCTCGCGCATTTGCTCTACTCGCGCAAAGCCTACCCGTCCGAAATTCTGAGCGTTACTTTCACCAACAAAGCCGCGCGCGAAATGCGCGAACGCGTCGGGCGTCTGGTCGGCGATACGGTCGAGGGGATGCCGTGGCTCGGCACTTTCCACGCGATTGGCGCAAAGATGCTGCGCCGCCATGCCGAACTCGTCGGGCTGCAATCGAACTTCACCATCCTCGACACCG
>JAYTAR010000413.1:0-7315 GCA_043737455.1 Sphingomonadales bacterium
CGCAGCACGCGCGCGGTGACGGTGACGCAGGACGGTGCGGTCTTCTTCGAATATTGCCTTCGGTCGATCGGTATCCTGCGCGATGGCGAGCGCGCGTTGCAGAGCCAGCAGCGCCTGCCGCAGGGCGTCGTGCGCATCGCGATCCCCTACGCGCTGGGCCAGAGCCTGATCGGTCCGCTGATCGCGGGGTTCCTGCAGCTTTATCCCGACGTGCGGCTGGTCAGCGTCCTCAGCAACGATGCGGTCGGGCTGCTTCGCCAGGGCTTCGACGTGGCGCTCGCGGTTGGGCCGCTTGCCGATTCGGGACTGATCGCGGCAAAGCTCGGCACGACGGGGTGCGGCGCGTTCGGCGCGCCGGGCTATTTCGAGCGCAAGGGCATGCCGCAGACGCATGTCGAACTGCCCCGTTTCGACCTGCTCGCGGCGGGGACGCACGACCGGCGACACCGCTGGAATCTCCATGCGCGCGATACGCAGGTCGCGGTCGATTTCCTGCCCCGGCTGGTGTGCAACGACCTCATCCTGCTGCGCCAGGCGGCGCTTTCCGAGCTGGGCATCGCCAGCCTGCCCGCGTTCCTCGTCAAGCACGACCTCGCCGAAGGGCGGCTGGTCGAAGTGTTGCCCGGTTGGCAGACCGAGGACATGACGTTTTTCGCACTGTTCGCCGATCCCAAGGGCGTTCCGGTGCGCGTGCGCAGCCTGATCGATTATCTCGTCGATCACCTGCGCCCCACGCTGTCTTGGGAAGTCTAACAACTCCCCAAGGCGTCTAGGGTTTTGGCACCCAGCGCATCACGTCGTCGGCAAATGGCGTCCATAGGCCCACGCGTACCCCCGCCGCCGCCAGCGCGCGCCCTGACCAGACGTTGCACGTGACGAACGCGCTATACCCTCCATGCGCCGGGTAAAAGTTGTCGTCGGGGCCGTAGCCTGGCAGCGACGCGCCGGGGGCCTGCGTCGCAGCGATGAAGCGTGTCAGGCGACGATACTCCTCGGCACGCAACCGCAACGGTCGCCAGTTCGCGTCGGCCACGAAGTCGCCGAGCCGATCGACGTGGAGCAAGGTCGACCCGCTGCCCACCAATGCCGAAAGCGCGGTGTTGAAGCGCACATCCTGCCAGCGCGGGGTGTTCAGGTAAAAGTCGCGGTCGCCCCAGCCGTATGCGCGCCACCGGCCGGGCCCGGCGGGCAGCACGATCCCGGTATGCGCGCCGTTCGACAGCACGAAGATGGTGGTGCCATGGGTGGGCTCGCGCCACCCCGCGTTGACCGGCATGCGCGCCAGGATCGCCGCCGCCGTCAGATACAGGCCGAACGGCACGAGCAGCGCCAGCGCGATGCCGCGCGCCAGCCGTGCGCCGCGACCCAGCGCGCCATTCAGCGCGCCACCACTCAGCGCGCGACGAACCGCAGCACCGGCCATTCGCCCGACCCCGACCTTCTCAGCCGCATGCCATGGCGGCGGTAAGCGCGCGCGACTGCGGCCGCCTGCGTGTCGAGCAGCCCCGCGAACAGCAGCGTGCCACCGGCCGCGACCGATGCTGCGATCGTCGGCGCGCGCTCGATCAGCGGCTGTGCCAGGATATTGGCGATCACCAGGTCATAGGGTGCTCGCCGCACCAGCGCGCGGTGCGCCAGTCCATCGGCGACGATCGTCGCGATCCCGCCGATCCGGTTGCGCACCGCATTTTCGCGCACGACATCAATCGCGACGGCATCCACGTCCGACGCGGTCACCGCCGCGCGCCGCCACAGCCGCGCGGCGGCGAACGCCAGCAGCCCCGTCCCCGTCCCCAGATCGAGGATGTTGCCAAAACGCGCGCCGCGGCGCTTGAGCGCGTCGAGCGCACGCAGGCATCCTGCCGTCGTCGCATGCTGCCCGGTTCCGAACGCAAGGCCCGCCGGGATCACGAGATCGATCGCCCCGGCGCGCGGCGGATGGTCGGGCGTGCGCACATGGAAGCGACCGGCGACGAGCGGTTCGAACCCGGCCTGGCTGACGCTGACCCAATCCTGCGGCGCGAGCGGCTTGGCACGCGGGTCTTTTTCGCGCGCGCTCGGGGCCAGCGCGGCGACGCGGCGCAGCAGGTCGCGGGGCGGCTTGCCCTCGAAATAGGCATCGATCCGCCAGGCATCGGGGCACGCGGGATCGGGTTCGCTTGCAACGAGGACCGGCGGCGTGGCGAGATCGGCGAATAAAGGTGGATCGTTTGCCAGCGCCTCGGCTTCGGTGCGCGTGCAGTGCAGCGTCATTTTCCAAGTTTGCGTCGCCGGGCTCGTCATCGCTTTCGGCTAAGCACAAAGCGCGGCGGGGCGCACTGCCCGACGGCTGGAATATTTTAACCCGCCGCCGCATAGAAGGCCGTCGTCGCGTCGATGATCGGGTCGCGCGACGGTTTTCGGAGACGGCGTCGATGATTCGCATTCTGCTCGCTGAAGATGATGAGGCGATGCGGCTGTATCTCGCGCGTGCGCTCGAAAGGTCGGGCTATGCGGTCGATTCGGCGGATCGCGGCACGGCCGCACTTGCTCGGTTCGAGGCGGGCGAACGCTACGACCTGCTGCTGACCGATATCGTGATGCCCGAAATGGACGGGATCGAACTCGCACAGCGGGTCGCCGTCATCGCGCCCGAGACGCGCGTCATGTTCATCACCGGCTTTTCGGCGGTATCGCTGCGCGTCGGCGAAGCGCTGCCGCAAGCCAAAGTGCTGTCAAAGCCATTTCATCTGCGCGACCTGGTGCTCGAGGTCGACCGGCTGTTCGAACCGCGCGCCGCGCGCGAGATCTGACCAGCGCCCGCTTGCGGGCGCGAGATCTGACCAGCGCCCGCTTGCGGGCGCGAGATCTGGCCGCTTCCGCTTGCGTCGCGCCACCGCGCCCGCTAAGCGCGCGCACCGTGGGCGTGTAGCTCAGTGGTAGAGCACTGTGTTGACATCGCAGGGGTCGCAAGTTCAATCCTTGCCACGCCCACCACGAAAAAGCCCGCTTGGTCAGTGACTTGGCGGGCTTTTTCATGCCCGATTTCGATCGACTGCCGCTTGGAACTCCGATGTCACTCCGGTGAGAACATGGTCAGGCAGCGACCACGGGTGCATTTGCGCCGTTAATTTTGTGATCCGATCCATCAGAGAACTTGGACGTTGCGGCGGCGATTTGCCGACGCGCGGCGTGGCATCATCGCCGCGGCGACGCCTGCGATGTGGGACGTGGCTCAAACCGCGCTCGGCGACCTGCTTGACGAACAAGTCGCGGTCGGGGTTGCGACACCGCCAGGCAAATCGTGAGCACCAGCGTGTCGCTTGCATCGTCGAGCATCGTAAGTGCCTTTGTTCACTCGCATTTGCAGGAAGGGGAAAAGGCGCTTAGGGCCACCGCAGATCTGGCGTCAGCCAGGCGAGCACAAGCCAGGGGCGGACAAGACCATGAAGATGGCACTGCGACGCACGTCGCGCGGGTCGGGCGCGGTACAGGCGGCACGTGCGGTTATCGAACTGGAGGCGCGTGCGGTTGCCTCGCTCGACTCGATCCTCGATCACAGATTTGAAGCTGCGGTGGAGTTGATCGTCGGGACTCAAGGCCGCGTCGTTGTGACCGGTGTCGGTAAATCCGGACATATCGGGCGCAAGTTCGCCGCCACGCTGTCAGCCACCTGCACGCCCAGCCATTTCGTGCACGCCGGAGAGGCTGCCCATGGCGATCTCGGCACGATCTGCGCTGACGACGTGCTGATTGTGATTTCCAATTCGGGCAACTCGGCCGAGCTTCGTGCGGTCGTGCACTTCGCGCTGACAAACGGGGTGCCAGTCATCGGCATTACCGCGCGGGCTGATGCGCCCTTGCTGCGGCAGGCGACGATCCGGCTCACGGTACCGCCGCATCCCGAAGCCTGTCCCGTCCAGGTTGCGCCGACCACCTCGACCACGATGATGCTCGCGCTGTGCGACGCGCTGGCTATCGCCGCGATGGACGTGCGCGGCGTGACGCTTGCCGACATCATTGAACGTCATCCCGGCGGGCTGATCGGCTCGCGTTACATGCCGATCGAGTCGCTGATCTCGGCAGACGTTCCACTGCCGCTGGTCCGCGCGGGTGCACCCTTGCGCGATGCGGTGCTCGACATGACGATGGCTGGTAAGGGTATTGCGGGCGTCGTCGACAACGACGGCAATTTGATCGGTGCTATTACCGATGGCGACCTGCGACGTTCGTTCGATCGTATCCTCATCGCCCGCGCGGGGGACGTGATGACCCATGATCCAAAGGTCCTGCCGAGCGGCATGCCGATTGCCGAGGCGCTCGATGTTTTGCAGGAAAACCGGATTACGGCGGCATTTGTGGTGGCAGCTAACAATCCGCGTCGGCCGATCGGGCTGGTCAACATCCACGACCTGACCGCCGCTTGTTGACGTTCGAGCCGGCAATGGGGCGGGCGGCTGTGGTCATACCGGCTCGCCATGCGTCGACGCGCTACCCGGGCAAGCCGTTAGTCGAGCTTCGCGGCGCAAACGGCACGTACCGAAGTCTGCTGGCGCGTAGTATCGACGCCGCACGCCAGGGAGTCGGCGGGCTGCCCATCTGGGTTGCCACCGACCACGCGGAGATTGCGGCGGAGGCGCAGGCGCAAGATGCTCAAGTCGCGATGACGCCGACGCACTGCCGCAACGGAACCGAGCGCGTCGCGGCGGCACTTCCCGCGGTTGGCGAGGTCGATTTCGTCGTGAACTTCCAGGGTGACGCGCTGCTGACCCCGCCGCACTACGTCGCAGCGCTCGTTGCGCATATGGCCGCGAGCGACACTCCGGTTGCGACGGTCGCGATGCGCTGTACCCCAACGATGCTTGCGCATCTGTTGGCGGATCGCGCCGCCGGCCGCGTTGGGGGCACGACCGTGGTCGTCGATCGGGCAAGCCGTGCGCTTTACTTTTCAAAGCACGTGCTGCCTTTCGGAGCCCTCGATGCCACCACGACACCCGTGCTCGTTCACCTCGGGCTCTACGCCTATCGACCCGCCTCGCTGGCCGCCTATGTCGCAGCGTCGGAAACGGCGGCGGAACGTTCCGAAGGGCTTGAGCAGTTGCGCTTTCTCGATATTGGCATGCCCATGACCGTGGTTGTGGTCGAACCGGCGGGCTGGGATCCGGTCGAACTGAACAATCCAGGCGACGTACCGATCATCGAGGCTATCCTCGCCGCGCGCGATGTCGGTTAGAGGCGGCGCATGTTGCTAGGCGGACGCAAGATCGGTGCAGATGCACCGCTTTTCCTGATCGCGGGTCCCTGCGTTATCGAATCGGAAGACCTCGTCATGTATGTCGCCGACCGGCTGGCGCGCGAGGCGAAACGGCTCAGCCTTTGCTAGACCTTCTTGATCGCCTTGTCCGTATTCGCGAGGCGACACGCACGTGAGCGGTGCGCGCGGGTCGCGCGTGCCGTGGCCACATGTCTTCCTGGTGCCGCCGTTCCCGCATGCCCGCGTCGTACAGTTCGAGCAGCACGACGGCGACGTCGGGCCGACCGACGGATTGGCCGACGCGTTGCGCGCGGCACGCGTCGGAGGGGTATTCTGAGGTACACGGCCAACGGTCACAGCGCGCACGCTAGTGCGCAGCCGATCCAACCAGCAAAAAAGCCCCGGTGCGATCACATGGCGAGGCATCCGGGCCGGCAGCCGCGAAATCGACGTCTGGCATGTCCTCGACCAGGTCGACCGGGTCGTCGGCGACGCGGACGATACGTTCGTCTTGCTCGCAGCCCCGGCAGGCAAGACCGTCGACACTCTTGGTCAGGGGCGCTTCGCAGGAGTTGGCAGCTGGTCGCGCGCGGCTATCGACGAGGCATTGGGGGTGGGCCTTCGCTGTCCCTTCAACGCTACCGCTGCCAGCCCCTTCGGGATTGTCGAGCTTCTTGCGATGTAGAGGCGGCAACTGGTTGCTAATCGGCACATCGCCGCGGTGTGCGGCTTTGCTCACTGGAAACGCTCGACGACCACGCCGATGCGGTGGGATGGTGAGCGACCAGTCCGCTACCGGCGTCAGCTGCCCCGGCTCACCCCCGGTACGCGGGTCGCGACCTGGTCTGCCAAGGTGGATGCCGCGGTTGCGCAAGCGGTCAATTCAAGCGGGGCTGAACGGCTCGAGGTCGAGGACGGCTTTATCTCGACGACGATCGCTCGGTCGTGCTTGGCGGCATGGGGATCACGTCGAACCGGCAGTTGCTGGCCGCGGTCCGTGCCGTTGAACCCGATGCGTATATCATCTTTCGCCCGCACCCTGATGTCGAGACAGGGCTTCGGCCAGGCGCGGTCGACGATGTCGAGGCGCTGCGCCACGTCGACCGCGTCGAGCGCGATACACCTACGCTGGCGCTGGTCGATAGTGTCGATGCAGTGCACGTGCTGACGTCGTTGCTTGGGTTTGAGGCGCTGCTGCGCGGCAGGCCGGTTGTCACCCATGGTGTTCCGTTTTACGCAGGATGGGGTTTGACGCATGATCTCGCCCCGGTTCCCCCGCGCCGCGGGCATGTGCGCTCGCTCGACGCGCTGGTCGCCGCGACGCTGCTTCGCTATCCACGCTAGCTCGACCCGGTTACCAGCTTGCCGTGCTTTGCGCACGATCTCGTTGCGCGGATCGAACAAGGTGCCAGTTTCGGTGACGACGCGTTGCTGCCACGCCTGCGACGCGTCCAAGGACGACTGAGCCGCGCTCTGACGAAGATGAGGACAAATTACAGTGGCGCGTGATGATCGCGAACCCGGCGCCGCCGATCGCCGCCTGCTCATGCTGCAAGGCCCGCCCGGCCCGCTGTTTCGCCTGCTAGCGGCACGGCTGCGCAAGGAAGGCGCGGAGGTCGAGCGAGTACTGCTCAACGGCGGTGATGAATTCGACTAGCACGCGGACGCCATCGCCTTTACCGGCAGCGTCGCCGACTGGCCGACATTCGTCGAAAGCATCATGGTCGAACGTCGCATCACCGACGTGCTGCTGTTTGGCGATTGCCGTCCGCATCATGTGGTGGCGAGAGGGCTGGCCCAGCGGCTCGGAGTGGCCGTCCATGTGTTGGAGGAGGGCTACATCCGGCCTGACTCGATGACCTTCGAGCGTGACCGCGTTAACGATAACTCCGCGCTCCCTCGTGACCCCCGAGTGGTTCCTGCGGGTCGCCCGCACACTGCCCGCGCCGCTGTTCGATGCACCCATTACCGCCAGCTTCAATCGACGCGCGAGAGACGGTTTCTGGCATTACGCGCATGTCTGGCTCCGTTCGTGGCGCTATCCCCGGTACCGCAACCACCGCCCGGTACGTATTTTCCATG
>JAYTAR010000414.1:0-2928 GCA_043737455.1 Sphingomonadales bacterium
GTGGCGGCGAGGCTGGCGCGCGCGACGCGGGCAAGCTTCGCAGCGAAGGCAAGGAGTATGTGGTGGCCGACGGCGACGTGCTGCTGTTCCGCTTCAACGTGTGAGAGGGCGCAAACGGGAGCGCGAATAATGTCGTCAGATTGTCGGAGAGGTCGAGGTCGCCCGGCACGCCGATGACAATAAGATCGTCGCGCCGATCGAGCCGGGCGGTACCGTGCAGCCAGTCCCAGACGCTGAGGCCGCTCGAGAAGTTGGCGTCGAGGTCACGAGCATCGGCATTGTGATGGATGCCATGCAGGCGCGGGGTGGTCAGCAGGCGTGCGAGGCGCCGCTCGACGCGCCACGGCAGCCGTACGTTGCTGTGGTGCGCAAGGACACTTGCAAAGAAGAACGTCTCCCACGCCGCATGCGCACGGGGGCTCGTACCGATTAGCCGCACCTGCGCTAGACGCCATGGCATCGAGACGAGCATGTCGAGCGCGTGGAAACGAAGCGCGGTTGTTATGTCCATGTCGCGGTCAACGTGATGCACGCGGTGCAGCCGCCAAAGCACGGGGACGCGGTGCGTCAAGATATGCCAGACGTAGATCGAGTAATCGAGCAGCACGAAGGCGGCCAGGTCGCGCGCCCATAAAGGCAGCGGCAGCGTTCGCACGATACCGAGCCGATGCTCGACGACGCGCTTGGTCAGTCGTGCGATCAGTGGCCGTTGTACCAGCGTGACGACCGCCATGCTCGTCGCGCCCATGACGAGATTGCGCGCCATCCGCGGTGCGGTGGGCATGGTCAACTGACGAAGCGGGCGGCGCCGCTCGGCGACGAGCAGCGCAGCGATTGCGCCGATTGCAAGCGCGCTCAGCGCGGAGCGCGCCCTATTCTTCAAGCGGTTGCCATCGCTCCGCGCGTCGCCCGCACGGCTTCGGGCACTGTCAGCGCCACCGTCGCGATCGTTAGCACGGTCGCGACTTGGCACCAGCTGCACAGCTTGTGATTTTCGCGCCATTCGGAACGCGCGAGCGCGGCGGTGATGCCGAGATCGGCGATCGCCTTGGCGGCAGCCGCAATCGGCAAGGCCGGGTTCTGCGTCACGCGGTCCTTGCCGCCGGTCGCGACGATCGCGGCCGTCAGCGCAAAGTTCACCACCATCTGCGGCCCGTCGGGCATCTGCAGATTCTGATAAGCGTAATTGGAAGCGTCGACCTTCTCGGCATCGAAGACCTTGCCGGGCAGGATATCGGGCAGGCGACGGACGATGCCGGTCTGGTACAGGCTGACGATCCCGCCGATCGCTGCGCCCGCGAGCGACAGGCCGATCGCGATCCGGCGACTCCGCATGTCGGGCGTGTCGGCGGTACGAAGTTCCTCGCTGAGAACGTCGGGCGGCAATAGTTCTGGCATTGCGGGTTCCTTCGAGTCCAAGACGCAACGTCGATCGACGTAGATTGGCTCCCACCATCGCCGGTTGCGGCGTATGAGCAATCCGTCTGCTAGGGAGCGCCCATGATTCGATCTGCCCTGACTTCTCTGTTCGCGCTCGCCTTGTTGCTGACCTTGGCAAGTCCGGCAGCAGCGCAACGAAGCTGTGGCGTCATCGACTGTCCGCCAACCGTAGGCATTACGCCAGAAGCGCCGCGCCCGGTTACCATCCTCATCTCGCTCGACGGCTTTCGCCCCGACTATCTCGATCGCGGCATCACGCCGAACCTGAGCGCGCTGAAGGCTGCGGGCGTGTCGGCGGCGATGCGGCCTTCGTTTCCGAGCGTCACTTTCCCCAATCATTACACGCTCGTCACCGGACTGCGTCCCGACAAGCACGGCATCGTCGGCAATCGCATGGAGGATGCGCGCAAGCCCGGCGTCGCCTTTACATTGGCGAACAGCGACCCGTTCTGGTGGAGCGAGGCCGAACCGATCTGGACCACCGCCGAGCAGGCGGGGGTGCGCACCGCAACGATGTTCTGGCCAGGGACGAACGTCGTGTTGGCCGGCACGCGGCCGCGCGACTGGTGGCTTTATGCCAAGGAAAATAGCGAAGCGCAGCGCGTCGACGCGGTGCTCGACTGGCTGCGACGACCAGTCACGACGCGCCCGCAATTCGTGACCTTGTACTTCGACACCGTCGACACCGCCGGACACGAGTTCGGGCCTGACGCGCCCAAGCTGAACGAGGCCGTTGCGCAAGCCGATCGCGAGATCGGGCGGCTGGTCGCGGGCGTGCGCGCATTAGGCCTCGCCGCGAACTTCGTCATCGTCGCCGACCACGGCATGGCGGCGACCTCGCCAGACCGCGTGATCGAATTGTGGAAGATCGCGCGCGCAAAGGATTATCGCGCGATCGTCACCGGACCCTATGCCGGGCTCGAGCCAGTGGAGCGCCGGACGAAGCGGCTCGAGCGTGCGTTGCTGACGCCGCACGCGCACATGGCCTGCGCGCGTAAGGCGGAACTGCCGCCCGCATTACACTATGGCAAGAACGCGCGGGTTCCCGCGATCGTCTGTGTCGCCGACAATGGCTGGATCATTCTTGGCGCGCCAATCGAACCCGGCAAGACTTTCTATGCGGCTGGCGCGCATGGCTATGACCCGGGACCGAACCGCGACATGGATGCCTTGTTCATCGCCAATGGCCCGGCGTTTCGCGGCAATCTGGTGCTGCCCGCCTTCGACAATGTCGATGTTTATCCGCTGGTGGCGCGGCTGATCGGGGTGACACCCCGACCGAGTGACGGCACGCTCGTCACCTTCGCCCCGGCACTGACCGAAAGACCTCCACGTTGATCTATTTCGAGGACATCGAGGTCGGTGCCAAGCGTGCGTTCGGCAGCTACGCAGTGACGCACGACGACGTAGTCGCGTTCGCGCAAAAGTTCGACCCGCAGCCCTTTCATCTCTCCGATGCGGAGGCGGCCAAGACTTATTTCGGACGGT